>QGVH01000017.1 GCA_003242735.1 bacterium
CCGGTGCACCGGCTTGAGGCCGTCCCTCACGTCCGGCAGCGCCCGCTGCACGATGACGCTCATCGAATAGTCGATGAACGACTCGCGCATCTCGTCTTCGATCAGCCGCGGCAAGACCCGCTCGCGCGGTTCGGGCGTGGACATCCGTCTAGCGTCCTCGGTTGCGGAGGGTGTGACACAGAACCGCCCCCCGGATCGGGGGGCGATTCGACTTGCCGAATGGTGTGTCCTGATACCCCGCAGGAGGGGGCCGGTTCATGCTACGGCGTGGACGGCTGCGGGGGGTAGTAGATCGCCCGCGCCGTGGCGATGATCATCTCGTCGCGGGTCAGCTCGGTGTCGATCGTCCCCTCGGTCGAGCGGCCGATCCGCTCGATGATGATGCCGTCGGCGCCGAGTCTCGCAGCCTCGACCCGGAGGGCCTGGATGAGCTCGGCATGCGGCGTGCCGAGCGGCCGCTCGACGCGGATGGCGCCGATCGCCTTGTAGCCGTCGGGCGGGTATTGACCGATGCTGGGGTCGTAGACCGTCACCTCATCGGGGCTGGCCTTGGGCGGCAGCTTCGGCGCGCTTGCACAGCTCACCAAGACGGCGAGCGCCGGCACCAGCGCGACGACCGCGCGTCGGGCCCCGGTCGGGATCACCTTCAACATAGGCACCTCGCCGGTTGGGGGTGGAACGGGCGGGGCATAATACGACCGGGCGCCGCAGGGTGGCAACTTCCGCGGCTGGACTCAGGCCACGGCGACGAAATCGGCGCCTTCGCGCCAGCCGGCGGCGGTGAGGGCGGCGCGGATCTCGTCGCGCGCGCCGGGCGACCCCACGGCCGCCAGGGCGAGGGCGCCACGGAACCGGTGGATCTGGGCGGGCGAGACCACCGGCGCGCCGTAGATCGCCTGCCCGATCTTGCGCGGATCCAGGTCCACGAACGCCGCCAGGGGCACGCCCTGCCGCAACAGTTCCCGCGCGAACCCTTTCCCCACCGGCCCCGCTCCCCAGACCACGGCGGGGCGCACGGCCGCGCGACGGTCGCCACGCCTGGAGCCGGGATGGACGTCGCCGCCCCCGGAGGCGGCATGGCCGCCGTCGCGTCCGGACCCGGGGCCGCAGCCGGCTCCGGGAGCAGGGACGTCGCCGGCTCCGGGAGCCGGGCCCTCGTCGGCCCCAGGCGCCCCGCTCCCGTCGCTCGCAGGAGCCGGACGGGCCCCGCCTGCGCCCCCGGGCGCCGCCCGGAGCAGCGTCCGCCGCAGATGGTGGACCTTGCAGCGGCGGAACGCGTCCGGCGAGTAGCGCGGGTCCGTCCGGGACGTCCGGTCCGGCCGCTCCCGCCAGTGCAGCAGCACCTCCGGCATGTTGGCCAGCCGCCCGCCCGCGGCCCACAGCCGGAGCACCAGGTCGTAGTCCTCGGGCCAGCCCGGGTCGCGGTAGCCGCCCACCGCGAGCACCGCCGCGCGCCGCGCGACCAGCGCCGGGTGCGCGATCGGGCACTCGACGAAGATGTCCCTGGCGAGGTCCTCGGGCTCGATCAGCGAGTTCAGCCACCGCTCGTAGCGGCGCGCCCCGTCCCGCACCGCCTCGCGGGGGAAGTAGCGGACCCGGGTGCCACAGGCGACGACGTCCGGTCGCGCGTCCAGCAACGCCACCTGCCGGGCGAAGCGCTCCGGCTCCGCCACATCGTCCGCATCCATGCGGGCGATGAATTCACCGCGCGCGGCGGCGAGCGCGGCGGCGAGCGCCGGCACCAGCCCGCGCCGCGGTGTGCGGATCACGCGGACGCGCGGGTCGCGCGCGGCCCACGCCTCGAGCAGGCCCGCGGTCCCGTCCGCGGAACCGTCGTCCACGGCCAGGACCTCGTAGTCGGTGAACGTCTGCGCCTCCAGCGAGGCAATGGCGTCGCCGACGTACCGGGCGGCGTCCCGGCAGGGCAGGAGGATGGAGAGACGGGGGCTGGACATCGGCGATGCTGAGCACCCTCCGCGGAGCCGGTCAGACCGCGTCGCCCACCTTCTGCCGCTCCATCGCGGCCAGGACCGCCCGCAGGTAACGCCCCGTGTGGCTCTCCTCCACCGCGGCCACGTCCTCGGGACGGCCAGTGGCCACGACCCGTCCGCCGCCCGCGCCTGCCTCGGGCCCCAGGTCGATGATCCAATCCGCGGCGGCGATGACCTCGAGGTTGTGCTCGATGACGACGACGGTGTGGCCCGCGTCCAGGAGCCGCCCCAGCACGCCGAGCAGCTTGCGCACCTCGTTGCCGGAGAGGCCCGTCGTCGGCTCGTCCATGATGTAGAGCTTCCGACCACGGCGCCGGGAGCTGCCGATCAGCTCCCGCGCGATCTTCAACCGCTGCGCCTCGCCGCCCGAGAGCGTGTTCGCGGGCTGGCCGAGCCGCAGGTAGCCGAGCCCGACCTGCTGGAGCTGCCACAGCGCCTGGCCGAGTTTGTCCTCCTTGATGAAGAACCGGATCGCGTCATCGACCGTCAGGTCCAGGACCTCGCGGATGTTCAGGCCCTTGAACGTCACCTCCAGGGTCTCCGGCTTGTAGCGCTTGCCGCCGCACACCTCGCACGGCACGTACACGTCGGCGAGGAAGACCATCTCGACCTGCACGACGCCGTCGCCCTGACACGCCTCGCAGCGACCGCCCTTGACGTTGAACGAGAAGTGGCCGGGGCCGTAGCCGCGCTGGCGCGCCAGCGGCTGGCGCGCGAAGACCTCGCGCACCTGGTCGAACGCCTTGATGTACGTGACCGGGTTCGAGCGCGGCGTGCGGCCGATCGGCGACTGGTCCACGAGCACGACCCCGTCCAGGTACGAATGGCCCTCCAGCCGGTCGTATTCACCGACCTCCTCGCCCAGGTGCTGCTTGGCGGAGGTCTCGCCGGCGAGCTCGCGCTCGAGGGCGCGGTAGAGGACGTCGTGCACCAGCGTGCTCTTGCCCGAGCCGCTCACGCCCGTGACGACGGTCAGCGCGCCGAGCGGGATCTCGATGTCCACGCCGCGGAGGTTGTGCAGCCGCGCGCCCCACAGCCGCAGGCGCGGGCCGTCCACGCTGCGTCGCCGCACCGGAGGCGGCGGCTCGCGGCCGGAGAGGTAGCGGCCGGTGGCCGTGTCCGCAGACAGCAGCTCACTGTAGGTGCCCTGGAAGACGACTTCACCGCCGCGCTCGCCGCTGCCCGGGCCGAGCTCGACGATGTGGTCCGCCGCGGCGATGGCTGCTGCGTCGTGCTCGACGACGAGGACCGTGTTGCCGGCATCGCGCAGACGGCCGAGCAGCGCGAGTAGACGGTCGGTGTCCCGCGGGTGCAGCCCGACGGTGGGCTCGTCCAGCACGTAGAGCGTGTCCACCAGGCTCGCGCCCAGCGAGTTCGCCAGCGCGATGCGCTGCGCCTCGCCGCCGGAGAGCGTGCGCGTCTGGCGGTCCAGCGTGAGGTAGCCGAGGCCCACGTCCACCAGGAACTGGAGACGGGAGTTCAGCTCCCGCAGGATGGGGGCGGCCGCGGCGCCTGCAGCGCCGCCGGGCGCCGGCGCGACGCGCCTGGTCTCACCTCCGGACGGATCCTCGACCTCCTCCAGCGCCGGCGCAGCCGGCACGGAGCCCGGCTCCTCGGCAGCGGGGGCGCCGCGCAGAGGACGCGGACCGTGGTCGGAGTCCAACGGCGTGGAGCCCGACGAAACGGGACCCGGCGCAGCCAACGCTACACCCAACCCGGCCACCCATTCCCGCAGCTCCGCAACAGTCATCGCCGCCGCCTGCGCGATGGTCAGCCCCGCCACTCGCACGTACAGTGCCTCGGGCCGCAGGCGAGCGCCGCCGCAGCTCGCGCACGTCCGCGCGCTCTGGTAGCGCCGCAGGAACACCCGGATGTACTGCTTGTACCGCTTCGCCTCGCGGGAGCGCAGGAACGGGATCACGCCCTGGAAGCCGCGCGTGCCGTGGATCACCGCGCGCCGGAACGCCTGCGGCAGCTCCTGCCACGGCGCATCCGTCGCCACACGCCGCTCGCGAGCGAACGCCAGCAGCCGCTGACGGTACCGCTTGTAGCGCGGCATCTCCCACGGCGCCACCGCACCCTCCTCCAGCGACTTCGACGGGTTCGGCACGATCAGCGCCTCGTCGTACTCCAGCGTGGCGCCGAACCCCGTGCACGTCGGGCACGAGCCGTACGGGTTGTTGAACGAGAACAGGCGCGGCGTCGGCTCGAGGAACTTCACATCCGGATGGTCCGGGCAACGGAAGCGCTCGGTGAAGCGGAGGTACGCGAGCCCGCGAGAGCTCGGAACACCCGCAGATGCGGACGGCTCCCCAGCCCCGACGACCACCACGACCGCCTCTCCCTCCCCTTCCACGAAAGCCGTGGACAGCGAGTCCGCCAGCCGCTCCCGAACATCCGGCCGCACCACCAGCCGGTCCACCACCACCAGCACCTCGCCCGCCGCGGCGAGATCGTGGCCGAGCCGGGCAGGGTCTTCCACACCCTCGCCGTCCAGATCGAGCACCTCGTCGCCCACGAGCACACGGATGAAGCCCAGCGCCCGCAGGTTCTCGACGACACGCTGGTGATTCACCCGCGCGCTCTCCGGGAGCGGGTACGTGACCATGACCCGCGTGCCTTCCGGCAGGGCCAGCACCTCATCCGTCGCCGACTGGACCGTGTCCGGCTTCACCACCCGGTCACACTGCGGACAGTGGGTGAGCCCCACACGCGCCCACAACAGCCGCAGGTAGTCGTAGACCTCCGTTGCGGTGCCGACCGTCGAGCGGCTCGTCTTGGTGGGGTTCTTCTGCTCGATCGCGACCGCGGGGCTGATCCCTTCGACTGCATCCACCTGCGGCTTCTCCATGCGCTCGAGGAATTGCTTTGCGTACGTCGAGAGCGACTCGACGTAGCGGCGCTGCCCCTCGGCGTAGATGGTGTCGAAGGCGAGAGAAGACTTGCCGGAGCCGCTCGGGCCGGTGAGCACGATCAGCGAGCGGCGAGGCAGATCGAGGTCGATCCCCTTCAGATTGTGCTGCCGCGCGTTGCGGATGATGATGCGGTCTTTCACACCCGTCGTCGCTCTGCTCGGGATTGGGCGTTTGCAGAGATGGGCTGGTACCCCCGAGCAGGACGGAGGGTCGGGCTCCGGCCGCCCCGGGAGCCTGCGCGGGCCGGTGGTCGGGGCCGGGGTCGGCGAGCGGAGCGGCTGGGCCGTCCACGGGTGGTCCGGCACCGGTCTCGGTCCGGCGAGGGGACCCGCGGGACGGCCGCGGGCACAGCCCCATCGAGGCAGGCGAGAGCCCGCGACTCCGTCGAGGGAGGCGAGAGCCCCGCGACTCGGTTGAGGATGCACGCCGCGACGCAGCGCGGGGGCAGCAGTCGCACGAGGTGCGGCAGGCGCACGGCGACGAACGGCACGGCCGCACGGCGCAGGGTTGGGGGCCGGCGGGGGCAGGAGACGCAAAACGTCTGGCAGGAGACGCACGATGCCGGGCAGGGAGCCGCACGCCGTCGGGCAGGAGCCCCGTCCTCGCTGGAGTCGGCCGCTCGCTACGGCCGATGACCACCGCGGGGGCCGGGCCCGACGCCCGGCAGGCCCACGCGAACCTGCGTGTGGTGGTTCGGCCCGGGCCCCGTGCTGGCCGGCCCCGGCACCCGAGCGACCACGATCGTCGGGCGGCGCCGGGGCGGTGTCCGCGCACGGGCTGTGTTGTCGCAGCTCTTCGCGGAGCGCGCCGCCTTCATCGCGTGGCCCGCGCCAGCGCTGCGATCGCGGCCACCGCGGTGTCCACCTCCGCCTCCGTGTTGTAGTAGTGGGGCGAAATGCGGATGGCCGTGCGCGCACCCTTGGCGTCCATGTCCAGGACCGCGTACTCCCGCGCCGTGGCCGACGTGTTGATGCCCTGCTCCCGCAGCAGCGGCACCAGCTCGAAGGCGTTCCGTCCCGCGACCTCCACCGTGACAATCGCGCACAGCCGCCGTCCGCGGTCCAGCACCCGTAGCCCCTCGTGCTCGCGGAGCCGCTCGCGCGCGTAGGCGGCGAGTCGCGCCGCCCGCTCCCCGCCGCGCGCGACGCCGACCTCCTCCAGCGCGTAGCGCGCCGCGGCGCCCTGCCCCAGCACCAGCGCGTACGCGAACTCCCAGTTCTCGAACCGCCGCGCATCCGGGGCGAGGCGGAACTCGTCCGCCTCGATCCACGCCGCGCCGCGCATGTCCACGAACAGCGGGTGGGCGCCCCGGTCGAGCGCACGGTCCGAGACGTAGAGGAACCCTGCGCCACGGGGGCCGCGCAGGAACTTGCGCGCCGTGGCCGAGAGGAAGTCGCAACGCAGCTCGTTGACATCGATGGGGAGCTGGCCCACCGCCTGGCACGCGTCCACGATGTAGGGCACGCCTTCCTCCTCGCACACCGCGCCCACCTCCGCAGCCGGCTGCACGAGCCCCGAGTTCGTCGGCACCCAGGTCAGCGACACCAGCCTCGGCCGCTCGCGCCGGATGAGCGCGCGCACGGACTCCGGGTCCACGCCGCCCTCGGGCAGGTCCTCCGCGCGCACCACGCGTACGCCCGCGCGATGGTGCAACGAGAGGTACGCGAGCTGGTTCGAGATGTAGTCGTTGCGGGTCGTGAGGATGACGTCGCCCGGCGCGAAGTCGAACGCTGCGAGGGCCTGGAAGAACGCGACGGTGGCGTTTTCGACCATCGCGATGTTGCGCGGCGCGGCGCCCACGAGCCGTGCCACGCTCTCGTACGCGGCGGCGATCTCGGCTCTCGCCGCGTCCGCCGCCTCGTAGCCGCCGATGCGCGCCTCCAGCTCGAGGTGCGCGCGCACGGCATCCAGCACGGGCCGCGGCATGAGCGACGCCCCCGCGTTGTTCAGGTGGATCACGCCGCTGGCCACGCCCGGCGTATCCGCGCGCCAGCGCTCGAGGTCACGGTCCATGCGAGTGGTCTCCTGTTGGGTTGAGGATGGTCGCGGGTTGTGCTGGAGACGGTCGGCGGCCGCGCCGGCGACGGGCTCCGGCAGCCCGCTCGCGGGTCGCAAGGTCTCGGTGCCGAGGAGCCTCCCCGCGTTCGAAGGGGAGCCCTGCGGCGCCCCGCGGCGAAGGCCCCGCTGCAACGGGGGCGACGGTTCGGCGTGCGAGAGCCCCCGTCGCGAGGGCTGCGGCGACGCCCTGTGCGCGGTTCCCCGCCGAAGGCACAGCTTACCGACCTGGCGGCGGCGCCGCCACAGCGCTGGGGAACGGCGCTGGCGGGCGGGCGGCGCGCGTGCATCGCATGCCGGTGGACGCGTGCGCACGGCGGGGGCGCCGGCGCATGGCGTGATGCGGCAAACCTCCGCTGTCGCGGAGCGAACGGGCAGCGCGCTGGAACTTTCCCGAGCCCCACACGGCAAACCTCCAACGCGCCCCGGCCCATCCCCGTGCGCTTGGAAGTTGGCCGTGCCACACGCGGTCAACGTCCAACGCCAACCCGCCAGCACCGGCGAGATGGGAAGTTGACCGCGCGGCGGGTGGTATGCGGCGGGGGTGACGGTGCCGGGCGACGACCTCGCGGTGGGGTCCCACGCACCGGCATCCCCCGGTCCCACGCGCCGGCCGCTTCCGCGCGGCACCCGCCGCGCCCCGTCAGGCCGCAGCCGCTCGCCACCCACCCGCCGCTCACCCCGCCGATCGGCGCCATAGCGTCCCCGGCCGGGCGCGGCGCCACACGCCCAGAGCTCGGACGCCGTCCACGTGGACCAAGTTCTGGATCGCCGGCGGCGAGGCGCGCGGAACACGGACGCCATCCCCGCCGACGCCCAGGTCTGCGCGTTCCCCGACGCCGAACACGCGAAGCACGGGCAGAGCCGGTGGTTGACACAGCCGCGGCGACTCGACACATCGAATCTGCATTCGGAACCCGCACGCGCGCCGCCGATCACCGTGCGCACGGGCATCGCCGATCACCGGTGCACTCGCGCACCGCCGATCACCTCTGCGCACGCGCGCCACCGACCACCGGACGGACCACGTGGAGCCAGCGACGACTGCGGCGCACCCCGCGCCGCTTCCGCCCTACCCCCCGCGCCCCTTCCGCCCCGCCTGGTGGCTCCCCGGCCCCCACGCCCAGACGATCGCCGGGCGGATGCTTCGCCTCGGGCGCTCGTTCCCGCTGCGCCGCGAGCGGATCGAGACGCCGGACGGCGACTTCCTCGACCTCGACTTCACCCCCGCGCCGCGGGAGGGCGCCCCTCGGGTGCTCCTGCTGCACGGCCTCGAAGGTTCGGCCCGCCGCGGCTACGCGCTGATCACGTACGCGGAGCTCGCCGCCGCGGGTCTCCAGGGCGTGGGGCTCAACTTCCGCTCGTGCAGCGGCGAGCCCAACCGCCTCCCGCGCCTCTACCACTCGGGCGAGACCGGCGACCTCCGCTTCGTGCTCGACCACCTCGCCGAGCGCTTCCCCGACGTGCGCCGCGGCGCCATCGGCTTCTCGCTCGGCGGCAACGTGCTGCTCAAGCTGTTGGGGGAGGAGGGCGAGGGGGCGCGACGGTGGCTCGAGACCGCGGTGGCCATCTCCGTCCCGTACGACCTCGCCGCCGGCGCGGACCACCTGGAGCGCAGCGCCATGGGCCGCTTCTACCGACGGAGGTTCGTCCGCAGTCTCCAGCGCAAGCTCGAAGCGAAGCGGGCGCTGGTGGCCGACGAGGTGGACCTCCACCGCGCCCTGCGCGCACGCACGTTCCGCGAGTTCGACGACGCCGCGACCGCGCCGCTGCACGGCTTCGCGGATGCGGCTGAGTACTACCGCCTCTCCAGCTCGGCGAGGTACCTCGAGGCGATCCGCATCCCCACGCTTCTGCTGCACGCGGAGGACGACCCGTTCCTGCCCCCGCACGCGCTGCCGCGTGAGGCTATTGCGCGCAACCCGTACCTCGTCCCGGTGATCACGTCTCGCGGCGGGCACGTGGGCTTCATCGGCGGGCCTCCCTGGGCGCCGCGGTTCTGGGCGGAGTCGGAGGCGGTGCGGTTCCTGGCGGCGCGGCTGTCGAACGGCGCGTGACGTCGACTCCCCGCGGCGGGCGGCCGGCCCTCGTGGCCCCCTGCACCGGACCTGGCGCGGCGCTGAGCGGCGACCCCGGCACGCCGTCCGGACCCGCCCACGGCGGCTCGCGCGAGAGGCGTGCGGACCGTCCCCGCCGGGCGCGCCCGGGCTTCGTCTTCGCCCACGCCCGGGCGTACCTCGTCGCGCACGTCCGAGCGCACCTCGTCGCGCACGCCCGAGCGTACCCCCTTTCGCGCGTCCCCGGCACGCCCGAAACCGCCGCCTTGACCTCGCGCGCGGACGCCGCTAGCTTTGCCGGCACCATGAGCACGATCGGCTTCGTCCTGCATCACCATCACGCCCACCACCACGGCCCCGACGGGTCGCGGCGGCGGCGTGTGCATGGCCTCTGATCGCAGGTCGAGCCAGACACGATCCGGAGAACGCCACCGCGGCCCGTCCACCGACGGGCCGCGTTTTTTTCATCAGCACGGAGGAGAGCGGAGCCATGATCCGCATTGCGCTGCCCAACAAGGGGCGGCTGGCCGACGGCGCGCGAGAGCTGCTCGAGCGCGCCGGCCTCGAGTTCGAGACGCGCGGCGAGCGGGCGCTCCTCGCGTCCCTCGGCGGCGAGTTCCTCGCCCTCTTCGTCCGCGCACAGGACATCCCGGAGTTCGTCGCAGACGGCGCCGCGGACGTCGGCATCACCGGCCGCGACCTGGTCGAGGAGTCCGGCCGCCCGCTCGAGGTGCTCCTCGACCTCCAGTTCGGCCGCTGCCGGCTGGCCCTCGCCGTGCGCGAGGACGCGCCCATCCGCTCTCCCGCCGACCTGCCGCCGCGCGCCCGCGTCGCCACCTCCTTCCCGCGCCTGGCCGGCCGTTTCTTCCGCGAGCAGGGCATCGATGTGGACCTCGTGCCTGTCTCCGGCGCGGCCGAGATCGCGCCGCACCTCGGCGTCGCGGAAGCGATCGTGGACCTCGTCTCGACCGGCTCGACGCTCAAGGTCAACGGCCTGCGCGAGGTGGCGACCATCCTCGAGTCCACCGCGCTGCTCGTCACGCGGCCCGGCCTGCTCGACGACCCGGAGCGAGGGCGCCGGCTGCGTGAGCTGGCCGCTGCGCTCGAGTCCGTGATCCGCGCGGAGGACAAGCGCTACCTCATGGCCAACGTGCCGCGCCGCGCGCTCGCGGAGATCAAACGCGTCCTGCCCGGGCTGTCCGGCCCCACCATCGTGGACGTGCTGGACTCGGGTGAGTTCGTCGCCGCGCATGCGGTCGTGGACCGCCGCGACGTCTACCGCACCATCGCGGAGCTCAAGGAGCTCGGCGCGGAGGGCATCCTGGTCACCCGCATCGAGAGGTTGATGCCGTGATCGCGCTGCGCCGTTCGCTCCGGGAACTGAGCAAGGCCGACGAGGCGCGCCTCTTCGTCCGCGGCCGCGACGCCGACCCCGAGGTCGCGCGCGCCGTCGCGGCGATCATCGCGGACGTGCGCGCCCGCGGCGACGACGCGCTCCGCGACCTCGCCCGTCGGTTCGACCGCGTCGAGCTCGGCGCGCTCGAGGTCCCGCGCGAAGCGTGTGACGCCGCGCTCGACGCGCTCGACGGCGATGTTCGCGCCGCGCTCGAGCAGGCCGCCGCCGCCATCGCCGCGTTCCACCGCGCGCAGCTCCCGCCGCCGCTCGAGATCGAACTCCGGCCGGGTGTGCGTCTCGGCCGCCGGGTCGAGCCGCTCCGCCGCGCCGGCGTGTACGCGCCCGGCGGCCGCGCGGCCTACCCGAGCAGCGTGCTCATGGGCGTCGTTCCCGCGAAGGTGGCAGGTGTGGACGAGGTGGTCGTCTGCTCGCCGCCGGGGCCGGATGGGCTGCCGCACCCGGCCGTGCTCGCCGCCTGCGCGCTGGCTGGCGCGGACCGCGTGTTCGCCCTCGGCGGCGCCGGCGCCATCGCCGCGCTCGCCTACGGCACCGCGTCCGTGCCGCGGGTGGACCGCATCGTCGGCCCTGGCAACGCGTACGTGAACGAGGCCAAACGGCAGGTCGCCGGCACGGTCGGCATTGATTCACCCGCAGGGCCGTCCGAGCTGTTGGTCGTGGCCGACGAATCCGCGGATCCGGAAATCATCGCCTTCGAGCTGCTCGCGCAGGCGGAGCACGACCCGGATGCAGCCGTCGCCGTCGTCGCCACGGACGAGGCCGTGCTGGACGCGACGGCCGCCGCGCTCGAGCGCATGCTGCCCGAGCAGCCGCGGCGCGAGATCATTGCCGCCGCGCTCGCCACGAACGGCGCGCTGCTCTTCGCCGACTCGCTCGAGGAGGCGATCGCGTTCGTCGAGCGCTACGCACCCGAGCATCTGCTCCTGCTCGTGCGAGAGCCGCGCGCCGCCCTCGAACGCGTGCGCGCCGCCGGCACCGTGTTCCTCGGGCCGTACAGCTCGGTGGCGTTCGGCGACTACATCACCGGCGCCAACCACGTGCTCCCCACCGGCGGCCTTGCCCGTGCGTTCTCGGGACTCTCGGTGATGGACTTCCTGCGCTCGTTCACCGTACAGGAGCTCACGGCCGACGCCGCGGCCGCGCTCGCCCGGCCGACGGCGACGCTCGCGGCGGCCGAGGGCTTGCCTGCGCACGGACGCGCCGCCCTGGCGCGCGCAGGGAGCACGGGGGGCGGCGACGCCGCCCACGGCGCCCCGAACGCCGCGCCCCGCGGGTCTTCCGACGTTCCCCCGCCTGGGCCGCATCCGGGTCGGGAGCGGGCTCCCGGGTGGCAGGGCGCATGGGAAGGGCCTCCCCCACCCGAGCGGCTGGGCCGCGCCGGGATGACGCCGCCGCCTGCGCCCGCAGTCCGGGGCACCGGCCTCTCTCCGGCCCCGTTCAGACTCCGCGCCGCCTACGCGGACATCGGGCTCTACGACCCGGAGCGGGTGCCGGTCGAGGTCGACCTCAGCGACAACACCAACCTCTTCGGCGCGCCGCCCGCCGCCGCCCGCACGCTCGCGGCGCTGCGCGCCGAGAACATCACGCGCTACCCGCCCGTGTTCGCGGATGAGCTGAAGGCGGTGCTCGCGCGCATGCACGGCGTCGCCCCGGAGAACATCACCACGGGCTGCGGCTCCGACGACGTGATCGACTCCGCGCTGCGCGCCTTCTGCGACCCGGGCGACGCTGTCGCCTACGCCGACCCGACGTTCGGCATGGTCTCGCTGTTCGCACGCATGAACGCCGCGCGCCCCGTAGCCGTGCCGCTCGAACCCGACTTCTCCCTCGACACCGACGCCCTCATCGCCGCGCGCGCCCGCGTGACCTACATCTGCCGCCCCAACAACCCGACCGGCACGGTCGTGGACGCCGCCGCCGTGCTGCGGGTGGCGGAGCGGAGCGGCGGCATCGTGCTGCTGGATGAGGCGTACGCGGACTTCATGGACGAGCCGCCGCCGGACTGGCTCGCGGTGTCAGACCGCATCCTTGTGCTGCGCACGCTCTCCAAGGCGTACGGGCTCGCGGGGCTGCGCGTCGGGTACGCCGTCGGGCCCGCATCGCTGATCCGCGAGATCGAGAAGTCCCGCGGGCCGTACAAGGTCACCGCGACGGCGCACGCCGCTGCGCTGGCGGCGCTCACGGAGGACGAGCCCTGGGTGCGCGACGTCGTGCGGCAGGTCCGCGAGAACCGGGAGCGGCTCGCCGCCGAGCTGGGCGCGCTGGGCCTGCGCGTGTGGCCGTCGCAGACCAACTTCCTGCTGGTGCAAGCGCCGCCGCTTTCCGGCGCCGGCGGGAACGGCGAGTCCAACCCGGCCCGTCGGCTCGGCGCAGAGCTGCGCGGGCGGGGCGTCGCGGTGCGCGTGTTCCCCGGCCTGCCGCATGCGGGCGACTGCATCCGCGTCAGCATCGGGCCGTGGCCGCTGATGCAGCGCTTCCTGGACGCGCTACGGGAGGTGCTCGCATGACGCGCGCACCGAGCATCGCGCTCTTCGACTACGGCGCCGGCAATCTGCACTCGCTGCTGAAGGCGCTCGAGGCGGCGGGCGCCCGGGTGCGCGTCGAGCCGGACCCGCTGCGTGCGCTGGACGCGGACGCACTCGTGCTCCCCGGCGTCGGCGCGTTCGGCGCCGCGGCCGAGCGCCTGGCGCCGGGGTTGGACGCGGTGCGCCGCGCGCTCGAGGGCGGCCTGCCCTGCCTGGGCGTTTGTCTCGGCATGCACCTGCTGTTCGAGGCGAGCGACGAGGGCGCCGGCCGCGGCATCGGTCTCCTGTCGGGCCGGGTGCGGCGGCTGCGCGCTCAGCGTGTTCCGCACATGGGGTGGAACGCCGTCCACCCTGCTTCCACCCAGCCGCCGGGCGGGGGCGCCACGGCCCCCATGCCCCGCCGCCCGGGCGAGGGCGAGGGAAACGGGGGTGGAACGGCGGGCGGGGGAGAGGGGCGCGGTGTTCGCTGCCTCGACCCACTGTTCGCCGGCTTGGATGACCTGGTCGCCTACTACGCGAACAGTTTCGTCGTCGAGCCGGCGGACCCGGCCGTGGTGATCGCGTGGACGGCGTACGAGGACGAGCGCTTCCCCGCGGCCGTGCGTCGCGGGCGGACGTGGGGCGTGCAGTTCCACCCGGAGAAGAGCGGCGCGCAGGGGCTGCGGCTGATCCGCAACTTCATCGCGGAGGTCACCCGATGATCGCGCTACCGGCGGTGGACCTGAAGGACGGCGCGGTGGTACAGCTCGTGGGTGGGCGGCCCACCGACGAGCGCGTGCGGCTGCCGGACCCGGTGGCCGTCGCACGGCAGTGGGTGGACGCCGGCTTCCGCGCACTCCACGTGGTGGACCTGGACGCCGCGCTGGGCACGGGCTCGAACCGCGCCGCAGTCGAGGCGATCATCGCCGCCGTGGACGTGCCCGTGCAGGTGGGCGGCGGCGTGCGTGATGACCAGATCGCCGACGCACTGCTCGCCGCAGGCGTCGCGCGCATCATCGCCGGAACCCGCGCGGTGGAAGACGCGGCGTGGATCGAGGCGCTCGCCGGGCGGCACCCGGGCCGCGTGATCGTCGCCGCGGACGTGCGCGGCGACGTCGTCGTCACACGCGGCTGGACCGCGGGCGCGGGCATCACCGTGGAGGCCCTGCTCCGCCGGCTCGAGCCGCTGCCGCTGGCCGGCCTGCTGGTCACGGACGTCGGCCGCGAGGGGCGCATGGCGGGCGTCGACGTCGCGCGCTTCGAGGCGCTCGCGGCCGCGACGCGGCATCCCGTGATCGCCGCCGGCGGCATCGCCGGGATGGACGACCTGCGCGCCCTCGCCTCACGCGGCGTCGCCGGCGCCGTCCTCGGCATGGCGCTCTACACCGGTGCGGTGGACGCGCGAACCGCCGCGCGCGAGTTTCCTGGACCCGACCTGACGAGAGGGATCGCATCGTGAGCACCGTCGTTCGCGAGACGCGCGAGACGCGCGTGCGCGTCAACCTGGGGCTGGATCCACTGAAGCCCGCGCCATCCCGGCCGGGGGCCAGGCCGGACGTCGTGCGCGGCACGTACGCCGCTCCCGCGATCCGCACGGGAGACCGCTTCCTCGACCACATGCTGCACACGCTCGCGCGCTACGCGAACCTCGCGCTCGACGTGGAGGCGACCGGCGACCTGCGCCACCACCTCATCGAGGACGTGGCCATCACCATCGGCCTCGCGCTGCGGGACGAGATCCCGGCCACCTGCCAGCGCTACGGCGAGGCGACGATCCCCATGGACGACGCGCTGGTGCACGCCGCGCTGGATGCCGGCGGCCGGCCGTACTACCGGGGGCCGCTCCCCGTCCGGCTCTACGACCACTTCTTCCGCTCGCTCACGGACAACGCGGGGATCACGCTCCACCTGCGCGTGCTGCGCGGGAGAGACCGTCACCACATCGTGGAGGCCGCGTTCAAGGCGTTCGGCCTCGCACTGCGCCAGTCGCTGGCGCCGGGAGATGCGGTGTTCAGCACCAAGGGCGCGATCCGCCTGGAACGATCGCCTGGCCACCGCGCGAACCCGGACATCACCGCGGCGGGGCCATCCACGACGTCCCACGTCGCCGCCATCGGCCGCGCGACGACACCGCGGGCGGGTGGCGAACCGACCCTGGAGGCGTGATGCTCCGCAAGCGCGTCATCGTGTGCCTGGACGTGCGGGACGGGCGCGTTGTGAAGGGCACCCGGTTCGTGGACCTGCGCGACATGGGCGACCCCGTCGAGCTGGCCGTACGCTACGAGGCCGAGGGGGCGGACGAGATCGTGTTCCTCGACATCTCCGCATCCGTCGAGGGTCGCGCCACTCTGCTCGACGTCGTGCGCCGCACCGCGGAGCGGCTGTCCATTCCCCTCACCGTCGGCGGCGGCATCGGCAGTGTGGACGACATCGCCCGCGTCCTCCGCGCCGGGGCCGACAAGGTCAGCATCAACACCGCCGCCGTCCGCCGCCCCGAGCTGCTCACCGAAGCCGCCGAGCGGTTCGGCAGCCAGTGTGTGGTGGCGAGCATCGATGCCGCCCGCTCCGCGGACGGGACCTTCACCGTCTTCACCCACGGCGGCCGCACCGCCACCTCCCTCGAGGCCGTCGCCTGGGCCCGCGAATGCGCCGAGCGCGGCGCTGGCGAGATCCTGCTCACCAGCATCGACGAGGATGGCCGCCGCAGCGGCTACGACCTCGAGCTCACCGGCGCCGTCGCCGGCACCGTTTCCGTGCCTGTCATCGCCAGTGGGGGCGCCGGAGCGCCGGAGCACTTCCGCGATGCGTTCCTCGCCGGCGCGGACGCCGCGCTCGCCGCCGGCATCTTCCACGACGGCACCACCACCGTGCGTGACGTCAAGCGCTTCCTCGCCGCCGCCGGCGTGCCGGTGCGGCTGACCCAAGGAGACGCCTGAACCATGGCCCGGGAAACACTCCGCGACCTGCTCGAGTTCGCCGTGGACATCGCCTGGCGTGCCGGCCGGCTCACGCTCGCCCACTTCCAGACCGGCATCGCCGTCGAGACGAAGGCCGACGCTTCGCCCGTCACGCTCGCGGACCGCGAGGCGGAGCGCGCGCTCCGCTCCGCCATCGAGGCCCGCTTTCCGGACGACGGCATCCTGGGCGAGGAGTTCGGCGAGCTGCGCGCCGGCGCGATGCGTCGCTGGATCATCGACCCGATCGACGGCACGCGCTCGTTCATCCACGGCGTGCCGCTGTACGGCGTGCTCGTCGCGCTCGAGGACGCGGGCGAGCCGGTGCTGGGCGTCGCCCATTTCCCCGCGCTGGACGAGACCGTCTTCGCCGCCCGGGGCGAGGGCTGCTGGTGGAACGGTCGGCGCGCGGGGGTGTCGGCGACCGCGCGGCTCCAGGACGCGCTGGTCATGACTTCGGACGGCAAGCCGTTCGCCGACCCCGCCCGCAACGAGGCATGGGACCGGCTGCGCGCGGCCGCGGGCGCCGTACGGACCTGGGGCGACGCGTACGGCTACGCCCTCGTCGCGACGGGCCGCGCCGACGTGATGCTGGATCCAGTGCTCTCCCCCTGGGATGCCGCGGCGCTCGTGCCGATCATCGAAGAGGCGGGTGGCGTCTTCACGGACCTGGACGGCCGGCGCACGCACCTGGGCGGCCACGGGGTCGCCACCAACGCTGCGCTCGCGCAGGCCGTGCGCGACGTGCTCGGCGCGAACGCGTACGAACGCGCTTGAGCGCGTCGCCGGTCGGGACACGGGCTTCGTAGATCCGGAGGAGGAGCGGACGTGCGGATCGATAGACCCGAGCAGCTCGCGGAGCTGGACTTCGAGAAGGGAGGCGGCCTCGTGCCCGTCGTCGCGCAGCACGCTCACACGGGAGAGGTGCTGATGCTGGCGTACGCGAACCGGGAGGCGCTGGAGCGCGCGCTCGCGACCGGGACGATGTGGTTCTACTCGCGCAGCCGCGATGCCCTGTGGCGCAAGGGCGAGACGAGCGGCAACACGCTGCGGCTCGTCTCACTGCACGCCGACTGCGACGCGGACGCCGTGCTCGCGCAGGTCGAGCCGGCCGGTCCCACCTGCCACACGGGCGAGCGGAGCTGCTTCTCCGCCCCGCCCACCCTCGCCGCCCTCGCCGATGTGCTCGCCGCGCGCAGGGCGAACCCGCCCGCGGGCAGCTACACCGCCCGCCTGTTCGGCGACCGGAACCTGCGGTTGAAGAAGCTGGGCGAGGAGGCGACGGAGCTCGCGCTCGCGTGCGTGCTCGGAGAGAAAGATCGCGTGGCGGAAGAGGCCGCAGACCTCTTCTACCACGCGCTCGTCGCGTGCGCCGCTGCGGGCGTCGAGGCCGCGGACGTGCTCGCCGCGTTGGACCGGCGCCTGCCCGGGCGGGCCGAGGAAGGCGCGAAGTAGCGGAACGCACCGCGCCCCGCGGTCGGCCCCTGCCGCGCCCGCCCGCCTACGCCCGCCGCCGCGCGATCAACCGGTAGGCCAGCAGGAGGAGCATCGAGCCGGCGACCGCGATTCCGAACGACCGCCAGTTCCAGCCCGTCACCGTCCCCCAGCCCAGCAGCGCCGTGCTGAGGAACCCGCCGAGCAGGGCGCCCAGGATCCCGATCGCCACGGTGCCGAGGCAGCCGCCCGGGTCCTTGCCGGGCATCATCAGCTTCGCCACGGCTCCGGCGACCAGACCGAACAGGATCCAGGACAAGACGCTCATACGTTCGCGAACTTGAAGCCGGAGACCAGCTCCTTCAACCGCTCCGCGGCCTGCAACAGCTCGACGCTCGCCGCGCTCATCTCCTCGGTCGCGGCGGACTGCTCCTCTGCAGCGGCGCTCACCTCCTGCGCGCTGGCCGCATGCGCCTCGGCCGTCGAGCCGACGCGCTCGACGGTCTGCTCGATGGTCTCGAGCACGCCCATGCTCTCCTCAGCGACCGCGGCGACACGCTCTGCCGCCTCACCCACCTGCGCGACCGCCTGAATGATCTCCTCGAACGCGCGCTCGGCCCCCTTCGACTCTTCCTCCACCCCGGCAACCTTGGCGGAGCCGGCCTCCATGGCCGCGACGACGTCCTGGATCTGCTTCCGGATGAGCCGCACCGTCCCGGCCACTTCGTCGGCGGCCCGGGCGCTACCGTCCGCGAGCTTGCGGACCTCCTCCGCCACGACGGCGAAGCCGCGGCCGTGCTCGCCGGCGCGCGCCGCCTCGATCGCCGCGTTCAACGCCAGCAGGTTGGTCTGGCGCGCGATGCCCTGGATCGTCTCCACGAACGCGTCGATCTTGTCCGAGGCCTGCGCCAGCTCCGTGACCTCGGCGGCCGAGGCCTGGACCGCCTCGCGGACCTCGAGGAGAACGCCCAGCGCACGGGCCAGGTCCTGGCGCTTCTCGCCGGCCACTCCGGCAATGCGGTGGCCCAGCTCACGCACCCGCCTGGAGCTCTCGCCGATCTCACCCGCGCGACGCCGCATCTCGCTCACCGCGCTCTGCACGGTGCGCAGCCCCGTCGCCTGCTCCTCCGCGCCGGCCGTGATGCCGACCATCGCCGACGACACCTCACCGCTCGACGCCGCCACCTCCTCCGAGATGCTCGAGAGGTCCGACGCCGACGCACTGATCTGCTCCGCCGTCGCCGCGGTCTCGGCCACGATCGTCCGCAGGCGCGCCGCCATCGAGGTGAACGCATTCGCCAGCACACCGAACTCGGAACTCATGCGGCCGCCCACCTGCACGTCCAGGTTGCCGCTGCCGAGCATGTCCGCCGCGCCGACCAGCGCCGTGAGCGGCCGGTCGATGGACAGCAGCGTCTGACGGATCAGCAGGAAGCCGAGGATCGCGGACACGATCATCACGGCCGCCAGCGTGAACTGCCGCTGCGTCGCTTGCTGCTGGAGCGTCCGCGTGGCGACGTTCACCTTCGCCGCCTGCGCCGTGCCCAGACTCCGGATCACGCTGCCCAGCTCGTTCAGGTCCGGCTCCACCGCCGCGACCCGCTGCGCCGCTTCGCCCGGCCGGCCCAGGTCGCGCAGCGCATGGGCCAGCGAGTAGTCCACCTCGAGCCGGGAGTGCAGCTCCTCGATCCGGACGATCTGCTTCCGCTCGTCCGCGGTCAGGTCCGGGAGGTTCGCGTAGTCGCCGCGCAGCCGATGCGCCTCCAGCCCCAGACGACGGAAGCTCTCCGCCGCCGCGCGCGCGCCGCTCACCAGATAGCGCTCACCGTTCGCGATCTGCTCCAGGATCAACGACTCGAGCCGCGCGCCCAGCTCCGCGCTCTCCTGGAGCCGGTCCAGACTGGTGGTCACATCCCGAGTCGTTTCCTTGAGATTCGCCGTCCCGAACCACCACGTCACCACCGTTCCGGCCATGAGAACGGTGAACGCCGCGACCAGTCGGTCCCGGATGCGATCGAAGAATTGGAATCGACTCATCGGGTCAGGATGGGAAGGCCCGGGGAGGACAGTCGCGAAAATAGACGAAATGCGCGCGACGGTCAATGCTCCGTGCACCCGCACGTCTGCCGCTCGGACGGTGGCGTCCGGCCAGGACTTCTCCTTATGTTAGAGTTTTCCGGTCGAAAGCTGCACGCCTCACCGCCCTCCGCCGGGAGGGCGAGGATCGAGCCGGGATGAGTGATTCGCAGCAGGTGAGCCCGACAGCACTCCGCGCGGCACGAGAGCGGACCATCAGGGCGCTGTGCGCGCACTTCGCCCAGGACCACCTCGACGTGGCCGACTTCGAGGACCGGCTGGACCGGGCACACCGCGCCACCGCGCTCGCCGAGCTGGACGCGCTCGTGGCGGACCTGCCCCCGCTCCACGCGCCCGACGCCGCGCCGGCTACGCCGCACCCGCCCACACCCACAACCCACCAGCGGGAGCGCGGGCTGGTCTTCTCCCTCATGGCCAACGTCGCCCGCCGCGGGGTCTGGGCTCCCGCCCGCCGGACCGTGGTGTTCTGCTGCATGGGCGCCGTGAAGCTGGACTTCCGCGAGATCGCGCTCCCGCCCGGAGTGACCGAGGTGGACGTCTTCTGTGTCATGGGCAGCGTCGAGATCATCGTGACGCCGGATCTCGCGGTGGACGTCAGCGGTATCCCGATCATGGGCGAGATCAAGGGCGCGAGCCGCACGGCGCCACCAGGGCCCGAGCTGCCCATGCTGCGGGTCAACGCCTTGGCCCTCATGGGCGCCGTCGAGGTCAGCGCACGCCTGCCCGGCGAATCCAAACGGGACGCCAGACGGCGCATCCGCGAAGAGAGGCGGAGGAACAGTCTGCCACCCTCGTCGCCGTAGTCGGTTCGGAACGTGAGCAACGACGCGGGCGTCGCGATCCACGAAGAAGAAGCACTCGGCAAGGCGTACGACGCCCGTCTCATGCGCCGGCTTCTGCGCTACCTGCGCCCGTACCGGGGCGCGGTCGCGCTCGCCGTCGTGCTGCTCCTCGCCAGCGCGGCGCTCCAGCTCCTCGGCCCCTGGATCACCCGCCTCGTGCTGGACCACGCGATCCCGCAGCGGGACCTGCGCCTGCTCGCGATCCTCACCGCCGCGCTGCTGGGCTCCATCCTCCTCGCCTTCGCGTTCGAGTACGCGCAGACCGTGCTGACGGCCTGGATCGGCCAGCGCGTCATGTACGACCTGCGGCGCGAGATCTTCAACCACCTCCAGCGTCTCAGCCTGTCGTTCTTCGACCGGAACCCGGTCGGCCGGCTGATGACGCGCGTGACCAGCGACGTCGAGGTCCTCAACGAGCTCTTCAGCACCGGCGTCGTCACCGTCTTCGGCGATGTCTTCACGCTCTTCTTCATCGCCGGCGCCATGCTGCTCATGGACTGGCGGCTCGCGCTGGTCACCCTATCGGTGATGCCGCTCGTCTTCGTGGTCGTCTTCCTGTTCCGCGCCCGCATCCGGGATGCGTACCGCGAGATCCGCGTGCGCCTCGCACGCATCAACGCGTTCCTCCAGGAGCGCCTGACCGGCATCGCGGTGCTCCGCGTCTTCGGCCGTGAGCAGGATGCAGCCGCCCGGTTCCGCGGCATTGACCGGGACTACCTGGACGCGCACCTCCGTTCCATCCGCTATTACGCTCTCTTTTTCCCCGCCATGGAGGTGCTCGGCGCCGTCGCGCTGGCGCTCATCATCGTCTACGGCGGCGCGGAGGTCCTGGACGGCTCGCTCACGATCGGCGTCGTCGCCGCGTTCCTCCAGTACGTGCGCCGCTTCTTCCAGCCCATCCAGGACCTGTCGGAGAAGTACAACATGCTCCAGGGCGCCATGGCGTCCTCGGAGCGGATCTTCAAGCTGCTCGATGAGGAGCCCGCTGTCCGTGACCCCGTCGCCCCGCTCCACCTCCCCGCGGACGGCCGCGGCGAGATCGAGTTCCGCGACGTGTGGTTCGCCTACCCGACTCCGCCCACGCCGGGGCAGGACGGTACCGCAGCGGGGGCTCCCCCGCCCGCAGGGTTTCCCGCCGTTCCCCCGCCCTCGCCCGGCCGGCAGGGTGGGGCGGAAGGGGCGCCCGCGCCCCCGCCCGGGGATGGGCCGGGGGCGGGGAGATGGGTCCTCCGCGGCGTCAGCTTCCGCGCACGGCCCGGCGAGCGCATCGCCATCGTCGGCCACACCGGCGCCGGCAAGACCACCCTCATCAACCTGCTCATGCGGTTCTACGAGCCGCAGCGCGGGCAGATCCTGTTCGATGGCGTGCCCATCGACCGGGTGCCGCTCCACGAACTCCGGAGCCGCATCGGCCTCGTGCTCCAGGACGTCTTCCTCTTCAGCCGCGACATCGCCTACAACATCCGCCTCGGCCGAGAAGACATCGACGACGAGCGCGTCCGCGCCGCCGCCGCCCGAGTCGGCGCCGACCGCTTCATCGAACAGCTCCCCGACGGCTACGCCCAGGCCATCGGCGAACGCGGCGTCACCCTCTCCGTCGGCCAGCGCCAGCTCCTCTCGTTCGCACGGGCCCTGGCCTTCGACCCCCTCGTCCTCGTCCTCGACGAGGCCACCAGCTCCGTGGATTCCGCCCTCGAGGGCCAGATCCAGCACGCGCTCGACACCCTCATGCGTGGCCGCACCTCCATCGTCATCGCCCACCGCCTCTCCACGGTCCAGAACGCCGACCGCATCCTCGTCCTCCACCGGGGCGAGATCCGCGAAGAGGGGACCCACCGCGAGCTCCTGGAGCGCGGCGGCCTCTACGCCCGCCTCTACGAGCTCCAATTCGTGCAGCATCGCCCCGCCCCGGACCCCGGCGAGCGCCGCTCCCGGGCTGCTGCAGGCCCGTGAAAAAAGTGTCCCACCGACGCCACACTGCGACATTCCGCAACACCCCCGCCACCCCGCCGCCTCCCATCGCCCCAGGCCGGCACGGGCCCGCCCCGGCCCACGCCGACACAGCGCAACTCTTTGTACAACAACGTATTGGCTCGATCCACCCGGAGCCGCCGCCCCGGCACCGGCCAGCGTTCCACCACCCGCCGGCGCGGTGGCACGCTCCGTGTTATCCCGCTCCCGCCGGTCTCCCGGCCCACCGCCGGTTCCCGAGGAACCCGAGAGCGATCCCACGAACGACGCGGAACGACTGGCGACCATCGTGAACCCCGGCATGGCCAGCCCGAGCAGCGCGCTCGTCACCACGGTGTCCCCCGCGCAGCAGTTCCTCAGCCGGGGCACCCTGGCAGTCTACTGTGCCGAACCCTCACTGCTGGAGCGGCTGCGCTCCGCGCTCAACGGCGGCGCGAACGTCATCGCGGCGGACAGTTGGAAGCCGTTCGAGCGAGCCGCGGCCGGTGCGGTCTGCTCCATCGCCGTGCTGCCGTGGCCGAGCGATCCGGTACAGCTCGCCCAACTCTCGGCGCTGCGGGAGCGACTGCCGCTCCAGCCGCTGGTGGTGGTGACGGAGAAGGACGCCGAGAACCTGCGGCTGCTCAAGAACCTCGCGGTCGAGGAGATCGTCTGGATCCACGAGCTCGAGCACGAGATCCTGGGCGCTGTCAGCCGCGCCCGCGGCAGCAGCCTGCTCCGGCAGATGGCCGCGGCGGTCGAGAAGGCGGAGCACCTGCCGCCCCGGCTGCGGCGTGCGCTGTCCCATGCGTTCCGGAGCGAGCAGCCGGTGCGCTCGGTGATCGAGCTCGCCGCCGCCATGGGGTGCGACCGCCGCACGCTGTGGCGCTACTGGCGCGAAGGGCTGGGCCCGGACCACCCCCTCCTGCCGGGCCACTTCCTGGACTGGCTGCTCCTCCTCCGCGCCTCCGCCCTCAAGGCGCCGGGCCAGAAGTGGACCGCCGTGGCGCACCAGCTCGGCGTCCACGAGCACACCGTCGCCCGGCTCGCCAAGCGCCTCGCCGGACTCTCCCTGCGCGATGTGGCCGCGGGCGGCCAGCCCCTCGTCGCCCGCCTGTTCGCCACCCACGTCCTGCGACCGCTCCTCACGCCGCGGCCGTAGGAGGCGGCGTCCCTCGGTCCACGGGGCACCCCGCCCCGTCCCCAGGTCCGTGCGACGCCACCCCGTTCCCGGGCCCGCGCGAGACCGTCGCGTTCCCTGGTCGGCGGGCGACCGGCCCGTCCCCCACTCGCCGCCCCGTCGCCCCCGCGCCGCCGAACCCTCCCCTTGCGGTGGCGCGGCCGACCCCACATCACTCTTGACGAAATCCACGACCCACACCAACATCGGGGCGGCGGCCCTTCGCTCCGCCCAGCCCCGAGGCAAGACCAGCGTTCCAAGTGAGGAGTGCAATGAAGCGACAGATTCAAACGCTCGCGGTGGCGTTCACTGCCGTTGTCGCGCTGAGCGGCTGCCGCAAGGCGCAGCCGGAGGCGCCCGCGCCGCAGCCGCAGCAGGAGCAGCAGCAGGCGGAACCGACGCCGCCTCCCCCGCCGCCCGCCCAGCCGGCGGAGGACCCCGCCGAGGTCGCTGCCCGCAACCGGGCGATCCTGATGGAGATGATCCACTTCGACTTCGACCGCGCGGATATCCGCCCGGATGCGCGCGAGATCCTGGAGAGGAAGGTCCCGATCCTCCGTGCGGACCCGACGATCCGCCTGCGGATCGACGGCCACGCGGACGAGCGCGGCTCGGTCGAGTACAACCTCGCGCTGGGGCTGCGCCGGGCCAACGCGGCCAAGCAGTTCCTCGTGGGCTTCGGCCTCGATGAGTCGCGCTTCGAGACGCAGACCTTCGGCGAGTCCAGGCCGCTGGATCCCCGCAGCAACGAGGAGGCGTGGGCGAAGAACCGTCGCGCGGAATTCCACATCATTGCCGGCCAGCTCGCCACCGAGCAGCAGTGAGCCGGCCGCGCCCTGGCTCCGCCAGGGCCGGACGCGGACCGCACGACGAATCCTCCATGGGGCGGGTGCCACCGTCGCGTGGCGCCCGCCCCATGGCTCTTCGCGGCCAGGACGGCCGCCTCGCCGGAACTGTCCCTGGGGCGTGATCGGCCCACCAGCGGCTCGGTTCTTGCCCCCACCCCTTGCCGCGTAGGGCACCGACCACGATGACGGCGAACGTGCGACACTGGCTTGCCGTGGCAGTCCTGGTGATCGACCTCTGGGCGATCACTTCCATTCTCGCCTCGCCCGCCTCCCGCTGGGCGCGGCTACGCTGGATCTCGCTCATCGTGTTCTTGCCATTCCTCGGGGCCCTGCTCTGGCTCGCGTCCGGAACGCGAGCCCCACGCACACTGCGCCAGCAGGATTGAGCCCATGCCCGACGCCCGCATTCTCGTGGTCGATGACGACCCGGACTCCCTCGAGATCGTCCGGACCTACCTCGAATCCCGCGGCTACCAGGTCACCACCGCTCCCGACGGCAGAGCGGCGCTGGCCATGCTCGAGGAGGCCCGCCCCGACCTCGTATTGCTCGATGTCATGATGCCCGGCATCGACGGCTGGGAGGTGGCCCGCACCATCAAGGACCACCCCGAGTTCTCCGACACCCGCGTCGTGATGCTCACCGCACGCAGCGACTTCACCGACAAGCAGCGCGGCCTGCGCGCCGGCGCGGACGACTACATCGTCAAGCCCATGCGTCTCGAGGACCTGGGCCGCAAGGTCGAGCGCAACCTCGAGGCCGCCCGGCGGTCGGCGTGAGGATCCTCGCCCGTGTCCGCGACGCCGCTGCGCGACGGGCAGTGGCCGACGCGGCGGCCCTCCTTGCGGCCGAGGTCGTCCATGCCGACCCGGAGACGCGCGACCTCGCGGCCCAGGCCAGGGCCGCGAACGCGGATGTGATCTTCGTCGAGCTGCGCGAAGGCGAGGAGGTGGCGCCGCACCGGGACTCGGCGCGCGCGCTCGGCGCCGGCCTCGTCGTCGCCTGTCACTCGAGGGAGGAGTGCACCGACGCGGCGCTCGGCCACGCGGACGAGTGGGTGCTCCTCCCGGCACCGGCGGATCGGATCGCGCTCCGACTCGCCGTCGCGGCCGAGCGCGCCCGCGCCGCACCCAGCCCGCGCGACGATGGCGACGCCGCGGAGAGGGTCCGCTACCACGAGGCGTTGCACGACGCGGCAACGGGACTGCCCAGCCTCCCGGTCCTGCTCCCCCGCATCGAGGAGTGGCTCGAGGCCGACCACGAGCTCACGCTGCGCTATCTCCACTTCGTGTGGTTCGAACAGATCGAGCGGACCTACGGCGCCGAGCGCCTCGACGAGGTCATCGGCACCGCTGCGGACGCGGTCCGTGAGTTCTTCGCCCGCGAGCAGGCACGGGAGCACGTCCTGACCATGGATCGCGCGGGCGACGAGGACTTCATCCTGATCGCGCGCGCGCCGCCCCACCAGGAACGCGCCGCGGACACGGCCGCGCTGTCCCACCGGATCGAACGCCTGGTCCGCGAACGCATCGCGGAGAAGCACGGCCCGGAGTTCGCCGCCCTCGCGGGGCTGTACATCGGCACCGCCGCCATCGCCCGGGACCCGAAGATCCGCATCGAGCGGCTGGTCTACCGGGCGGTCCGGGATGCGGCCCGCGCCGCACTGAACGTCGAGCAGTGGGAACGGGAGCAGAAGGCCGAGCGGCTGCGGGCGATGCTCCGCGAGGGCGCGGTGCGCATCGTGTACCACCCGATCGTCGTGACGGAAACGGAGGAGATCTACGGCTACGAGGCGCTGGCCCGCGGCGAGTTCCCAGGCCTGCGTTCACCCGAGGTCCTCTTCCAGATCGCGCAGGAAGCCAACCTCGTCTGGGAGCTGGGCCGGCTGCTCCGGCGAAAGGCGGTGGACGAGATCCGCGACCGTCTCGCTCCCGACCAGTACCTGTTCCTCAACGTGGACCCGCACGACTTCGAGGACCCCGCGTTCCGTGACATGAACCCGGAGAGCATGGGCATCCCCGACCCGACTCACGTTGTGCTCGAGATCACGGAGCGTGTCGCCATCACCGACTACCACCGCTTCCGGGAGCACCTCGCCGCGTTCCGCGCCCTCGGCTTCCGCTTCGCCGTGGACGACGCGGGCAGCGGCTACGCCGGTCTCGGATCCATTGCCAACCTGGCGCCGGACTACATCAAGCTGGACATCTCACTCATCGCGGACATCGACACGAACTTCCTGAAGCAGAACCTGGTCGAGACGATGGTGAACTTCGCCGAGGGACAGGGCGCGCGCGTCGTCGCGGAAGGCGTCGAGCGACCCGAGGAGTTCGAGACGATCCGCGAGCTCGGCGTGCACCTCGCCCAGGGTTTCCTCTTCGAGCGCCCGGGAAGCGCGAGCGCCGCGGCGTGAAAAAGCGTCGGGCCGGCGGGGGGACGATGGCCCCGCCGGCCCTCCACCGCTGTCCTCGCGACGACCCTGCCGCGGGCCGCGCGTTCAGCGCCGAAGCGTGTCCTGCACGGGGAGCTTCACCGGCTCGCCCAGCAGTTTGATCACGGTGTCCGGCCGCGCCTGGGCGCGCTGTGACGGCCGCGGATCCGGGATCGGGAGGTCGGGCGCAGGGCCGCCTTCCGGCGCGAGCGCCGCGGCCGTGTAGCGGGAGCCCGGGTTCCACAGGAGCCACTCGGTGAGGCCGGCGTCGTAGACGGCGCGGATCTGCGCGCGCACGTACTCCGGGCCGTAGCGTGGCGAGCCGAGCGTGAAGTCCTGGAGCCAAGGCCGGATCGTAGCGGCACCTTCCACGCCCTTCGTCCGGCGCAGCGCATGCTCGATCGCCGTCTTCACCGTCGTGTAGGGGTGGCTGTTGGGATGGTCGATGCCGTAGGAGCCGCGCGCGTAGTGGGACGGGTACACCATCGGCAGCAGCACGTCCGTCACATCCACGAGCTCTTCCCACTTCTGTCCGATGCCCATGTCGTCGCCCGCCGAAGTGGTGAGGCCGAACACGTCCGCCGTGACGGGCACGCCGAGATCCTTCAGCTCCTCACGGGAGTAGGTCAGGAACTCCCGGATCGCCTGCACCCGCGAGCGGTCCTGCCGCGCGGGGTACACCGCTTCCCGCATGTACGACTGCGGCACGTCCGGGAACCGCACGTAGTCCCACTGGATCTCGGAGAAGCCGAGCTCGACCGCCTCCCGCGCCAGCTCGATGTTGTAGTCCCAGACCTCGCGGTTGTACGGGTCCACCCACTTCTCGCCGTGGTGATCCACCCACACCGTGCCGTCCGCACGCTGGATCGCGAGATCCGGCCGCCGCTCCGCCAGCAACGGGTCCTTGAACACCACGATGCGTGCGATCGGGTAGATTCCCCGCGCGCGGAGCTCGTCCAGCACCTCGCGGATGTTCGCGATGCGGATGTCCCGGTCCGCGCCGATCTGCCGCGCCAGCTCGCTCCGCGTCCGGTAGCTGACGTAGCCGGTCGCGTCCTTCACATCAATGACGAAGGCGTTGATCTCCGTGGCCTCCGCCAACTCGATGAGCGCGGTGCGCCGGGCGCGCGATCCGGCAGCCCACGCGTTCAGGTAAATGCCGCGCACCGCGTCGGGCTTGGGCACGCGCGCCTCCGGCGGGACCGGCTCGCCGTAGTCCGGGGGCGGCGACGGCCGCACGGGAGGCGGGGGCGCCGCGACCCCATCGTCCGCGGCCGCGCTGCCGGACACGACGCCGCTCGCGGTCGCTCCGGGCTGCGCCGCATCGCCCGCCCCGGGCGACGCGGACGCATCATCTTCCCCCGGCGCCGCGCCGCCGAGCTGGGGAGCGCCTTCCCCTGGGTCAACGGTTCCTTGGGCCGCCGCGGCGGCCTCCGAGGCGCCGGCCGCCGCGGCCGGTCGAGACCCGGTGTCCTCGCCGCCTCCCCGGACCACGACCACGCCCAGCACGACGAACGCACAGGCGGCTGCCAGAAGCGCGACGACCATGCGCTTCGACAGCCGCCTATCGTCCTGCCCCGCGAATCCGTTCAAGGTCACGTCACACCGTCTCGGCTGTTCGGTGCTCCCTTCCCTGGCCGTGCCGCACCGCCCCGCCGCGTCCTCCGCGGCGAGTCCCGGCGCTGATGCATGCGACATACCGCTGCCGAAGGATGACCCATGGCACGGCCACCCGCAACGCTGGGCACGATCGTCAGCGTGTCCCCCGGCCCGAGCCGCGTGGCCTCGCCCTCGAGGTCGCGAACGTCTCGCTCGTTCAGGAAAACATTGACGAAGGCGCGCAGCCGCCCGTGGTCGTCGTACAGGTGCCGGCGGAGCTGCGGGTACCGCGACGCCAGGTCCCGCAGCGCGTCCGCCACCGTGACGCCGGACACTTCCACCTCCTCCCGCCCCCCTGCATACGCGCGGAGCGGCGCAGGGATCCGGACCACGGCGCCCATCCCCTCGCTCACGACGCTCGCTCCTCGACGATCACCCCTTCTTCACCGCCCCTGCGCACGGTCGCCCGCACGGCACGGTCTCCTGCCGGCAGAGGCACCGCTCACCGCCCCGGCTCGCCCGGCCGCCCCGACTCGCCTCACCGCAGGACGGTGCGGAACTCGATCGGCAGCGCGATCCACACCGGCACCTCCTCGTCCCGGTTCAGCGCCGGCGTGAACTGCATGATCTCCGCCACCTTCAGCGCCGCCTCATCCAGCGCCTTGTGGCCGCTCGACTCCTTGATCAGACTGCTCTCGACCTTCCCCGTCTCGTCAATGAAGAACCACACCAGGACCGTGCCGCCGATCCCCGCATCCCGCAGCAGCGGCGGGTAGTATCGCTCGAGCGCGCGCTGCACCTCGGCTCGGTTCTTCAGCTCCGGCGCCACCGTGAACGGCGTGGGCACCGGCGCCCTCGGGAGTTCCTCGCGGCTCGCCGCCGGGGGGAGCGGCGACCGGAATTCGGAGGGCGACTCCGGAGGGGCCTCCACCTCCGGCGGAAGCGACAGGCCTTCGACAGACTGCTCCTCGAACGTCGTCCGTGCCCCCGTCGCGCGCTCCGGCACCGGCGTCTCGCACGCCAGCACCACCGCCCCCGCGCACACGACCACGAGGCCGAGCACCTGCGCTGCCCGGCGCCGACCACGCCCGCTCACCATCCGCCGGATCCGGCGCTCCAAGAACGAACGCGGCTCCGACAACGTCGCCAGCAACGCGCCCGACAGCGAGGCGCGCCGCCCCACCTCGATCAACAACGCGCCGTACTGGCGCACGTCCGGGTGCGCCCGCAGGACCCGCTCATCGCAGTCCATCTCCACCGCCAGCCGCAGCCGGCGCACCTGCCACCACAGCGCCGCGTTCCACGGGAACAGGGCCCGCGCGAACAGCCCCAGCGCCAGCAGCGCCGGGTCGCCCGCCCGGACGTGCTCCCGCTCGTGCGCCACCACCAGCCGCCGCCAGCCCGGCTCCAACGCCAGCGCCCACTCCGGCAGCACCACCGTGCCGCGCAACCAGCCCGCCACCGCCGGCCCCGTGTCCCGCGAGACCAGGACCCGCTCCCCCTCCACCGCGTCCAGCAGCCAGCCGCGCCGCCGCCGCCGGAGCTGCACCGCAGCCACCACCCCGTACAGCGCGAACGCGGCGGAGGCCACGATCCACGACGCAGCCAGCGGGCCGTTCAGCGCCTCCAGCACCGGGCGCGCCGTCGCCATCACCTCCGGGCCCACTCCCGGCACGATGACCTCCACGGGCCCCAGCGCCACCGCCCCGCCTGGCCCTCCGCCGCCCCCCTCTCCACCGCCCAGCCACGCGACCACCGGCGCCGCGGCCGTGCCCACCACCGCGCCGGCCCACGCCCACCGGCCCGGCCACCCGTAGGCCCGCGCCACCCGCTCCAGCGCCGCCGCCCCCACGCCCAGCAGCACACCGACGGCGGTGGAGTACGCCATCCATGCCGCGATCATGTCTCCTCCTTGCCGAGCCGGTCATCCAGCAACGCCCGCAGCCGCCGCAGCTCCTCCTCCGTCAGCGACCGGTCCGACACCAGGTGGGTCAGCAGCAGCTCCGGCGAGCCCCGGAACAGCTTCCGCACCAGCCGCCGCACCGCGCTCCGCTCCGCGACCTCCCGCTTCACCGTCGGCCGGTACCGGTACGCCTTCCCCTCCACCTCGTGCTCCACGTAGCCCTTTTCCTCCAGGATCCGCAGCACCGTCAGCACCGTCGTGTAGGCCAGGTCGTCCGGCAGCCGCTCCCTCACCTCCGCCACGGTCGCAGACCCCAGCTCCCACAGGACCGTCATCACGTCCAGCTCGCGGTCCGTGAACACGATCTCCATTCTCTCGCGCTCTCCGCCCCTCGACTACTATTGCCTTAGTAGATAACGGCGGCAAGACGCCGTGTCAACCATCCAGCGACGAGCCCCGGACGCCAACGATTCGGGCGCGGAACGGCGCACCGACCCGGCGCCCCTCCGCGCACCGGCCCGGGCCCGCGGACCGGCGCCGTTCAGAGCAGCTCCAGCAGCGCCTCGGCGTTCGCGCGAGCGCCGCCCAGCCGGGAGCGCACGTACGCCAGCGCCGCCCCCCCTGCCGCGGCGCGCGCCGCCGCGTCACCGGCCAGCCGGAGGAGCGCTTCCGCCAGCGTGTCCGCGCCCTGCACCTCCCAACCGCCGCCGGCCGCGGCCAGCTCCGCCGCCTCCCGGGCGTTGCCGTGCCGCGGCCCGAAGAGCACCGGCACCTCCAGCGCCGCCGGCTCCACCACCGAGTGCAGCCCGGCCCGGTGGAACCCGCCCCCGACGTACGCCGCATCCGCGGCGGCGTACAGGTCTGCGAGCACCCCCACCCGGTCGATCACCACCACATCGGCCGGCGGCTCCCCGGCCTCCACCCGCGCCAGCCGGTTGTGACGCAGCCCGGCCCGGTCCAGCGCCCGCTCGAGCCCCCTCAGGTGGGCCTCGTCGGGCTCGTGGGGCGCGATGATCAGGCGCGCAGGGCCCGCACCCAGTAGGCGGGCGAACGCCGGCACCACCACCCGCTCGTCCGGCGGCCACGTGGAGCCGGCGACGAGGGTGAATCCGCCCTCCGCGCGCAGGCGCTCCGCCAGCGCCAGGGCGCCGCTCCCACGACGACCCCCCTGGACCCGCGCCCAGACTTGGTCGAAGCGCGCATCGCCCGTGGTCCGCACCCGCGAGCGCGGCACGCCCAGCAGCGGGAACCGCCCGGCGTCGTCATCCGAGACCGCGCCCACCACGTCCAGCCGCTCGTAGGCGGGGCGCAACGCGAACCGCGCCGCCGGCCTCAACCGGCTCGAAGAGGCGGCCAGCACCGCGTTCAGCAGCGCCAGCCGGCAGCCCGCCGCCTTGGCCTCGCGGGTGAGCACGGGCCAGATCTCCGTCCGGACGAACGCCACGGCCGCAGGCCGCAGCGCGGCAAGGGCGCGGCGCATCGGCCCGGGCGCGTCCCACGGCAGGTAGCCGTGCACATCCGCGCCGACCCGCGCCGCAACCCTCTCCGCCGACGGCGAGAAATGGGTGAACACGATTTGGAGCTCGGGCCGACGCTCCCGCGCCGCCGCCACGATCGCCTGCGCCATCAACGATTCGCCCACCGACGGCGCGTGCACCCAAACGAGCGGGCGCCCGGGATCGCGCTCGCGCGCGGCCCACGCCTCGAGCGCCTCGACCGCGCCGCGTCGCCCATCCAGCCCGCGCGCCAGCTTCCGGTGGAACGGCCGCGCCAGCGCGAGCACGCCTCGCGCGCTCAACAGCGCCGCACCGTACAGCGCTTCGCGCATCACCACCCGCCGCCCCGGACGCGCTCGGCCGACGGCGCGGAACACGGCGCCACACCCACGGCCGACATCCCCATCACCCCGGCGTGTACGCCCGCGCCTCGGGATCCACCTGCCGCCGGACCTCGATCAGGTCCGCCGTCGCCTCGGCTTCCGCAGGGAAGTCCTCGACCACGCGCCGCAGCGCTTCCCGCAGCGTCGCGGCTTCCACATCCAAGACCCGGTACTGTGAGCGGCGCGAGCCGAATCGGATCGTGACCCGGTACTGGTTCATGCGTTCGCGCCCCGGGTCGGGTTCGCGGGATCATGATCAACGGGAGGCCGCGCCGCGCCGAACGCCGGCCCGGGGCAACCCTCTCCTCGGCACGGATGGACGCGCTCCCGGCACACGCCTATATTCGGCGCCGCCGGCGTCGGCAGCAACGCCTGCATGCCGGGAATGCGGAAGGAGGATGAGCAGGGCGACCCACGCACCCCGCCCGCTTCTCGAGAGGAGCCCCGCGGCGTCAGGCCCGCGCCGCGGGCACCAGCTCGAGCCGCCTGCGGATCTCCTGTTCGTCGATGAACCGCAGGTAGTCCGCGAACAGGCCTTCGACGTCGCTGTCGCCGATCAGCGGATGCGCGGCGATCAGCGCCAGAGCCGAAAGCAAGCGAGTCAAGCGATGATCCGTGGCAAGCCACGCCGCGAGATCGGCAGGATTTACTCCGAGGTCCAGCGCCGCCTGCGCAATGGCGGCGTGGATGGGGGCTTTGGAGCCGCTTTCGGAGCGGGGAGAACCGACCGTCGTCATTCGGATACGCTCCATCCTGAAGGTGCGAACGCGAAGCTGCTGCAATAAACAGGCCAATCTTTGCCTGACAACGACTTACGCGATTCACATCTCGAGCGCTGCGATGCGGCGCCGCGCTGCGCGCCCCGCCCCGCCCACGGCATCCACGCCGTAGGAGAGGCCGGACCGAACGATGCGCTACATCGGCAACAAGACCCGTCTCCTGGGTTTCATCAACGGCGTCCTGACCCGGCGCGGCATCCACGGGGGCCTCGCCGTCGACCCCTTCACCGGAACCGCCAGCGTCGCGCGGGCCCTCAAGCGCCGGGGCTTCCGCGTGATCGCGGCCGACGTGATGGAGTACGCGTACGTCTTCGGCCGCGCCTACGTCGAGGTGTCCAGCGAGCCCGACTTCTCCCGGCTCGCCCCGGTGCTGGACGGCGCGCCGCCCACCCTCGAGGGCGTCATCGCCTACCTCAACCGGCTGCCGCCCGAGCCCGGGTTCATCCACGAGCAGTTCTCGCCCGAGGGCGCAGGCGGCGCCGTCTACGGCCGCCGCTACTTCACTCCCGAGAACGCCGCCCGCATCGACGCCATCCGCGCCACGCTCCACCGCTGGCGCACGGCTGACCTGCTGGACGACGACGGCTACCACGTCCTGCTCGCGGCACTCCTCGAGGCGGCCGATCGCGTGGCCAACACCACCGGCGTCTACGCTGCCTTCGTCAAATCCTGGCAGCCCAACGCCCTCCGCCCGCTCCGGCTGGAGCCGCCCCCCCTGCTGCCCGGCAACGGCTGTCGCGCCGTCCGGAGCGAGGCGCTCGAGCTCGTGCGCGACCTGCCGCCCTTCGACCTGCTCTACCTCGATCCGCCGTACAACACGCGCCAGTATCCGGGCTACTACCACATCCCGGAACTGATCGCCATCGGCTGGTTCGACGAGCGGCCCACCCTGCGCGGCAAGACGGGCCTGCTCCCCGACGCCGACAAGCGCAGCGATTGGGCCCGCCGCGGACGCTGCGAGGAGGCCCTCGCCACCCTCGTCGCGACCGCCCGGTGGCGCCACCTCGTGATGAGCTACAACACGGAAGGCATCATCCCGGAGTCCACCATCGAACGCATCCTCAAAGAGTGCGGCCGCGCCTCCACCTACCGGCGCTACCAACGCACCTACCGCCGCTACCGCTCGGATGCCGATGGCGTGAACCGCCGGTACCGCGGCGACGTGGTCCAGGAATACCTGTACTGCGTCGACCGCTGAGCCCGCCCCTCCGCCAGACGGAGAACGACCAACGACCGGCCGGGCCGGGAGGATGCGTTCGGCATCTCACGTGACCGCGCCTCGCCCGGCCCGCCACGCTCCACGTGCGCCGTTGTTGGTCAATGGTTTTTCGATTATGCGTCAGCGAACGGCCCGCCGCAAGCCTTTCATCCCGCTCCGCCACGCCACGCCGCCCACGCAAGCACCAGCCAGCCCAGGATGAACGACGTGCCGCCGAACGGCGTGATCATGGCGATCCAGCGCGGCGCGCCGAAGCTCAGCCCATACAGACTGCCGCTGAACAGCACGATCCCCACCATGAACAGCACGCCCGCGGCCACGGCCGGCGCGCCCGGCCAGCGGTGCGCCGCCCACGCCGCCGCGATCAGCGCCAGCGCGTGGTACATCTGATAGCGCGCCGCGAGCTCGAGCGTCTCGAGCCGCTCCGCGGGGATCCGTGCCGCCGCCACGTGTGCGCCGAACGCACCCGCCGCCACCGACAGGCCTCCGAACAGCGCACCCACGACCAGGAAGAGTCGATCCATGGGCAACGCCCCGCTACCGTGTCCGTTGTCCGGGAGAAGCGCCCGCAGTCTAGACCGCGCGGCCCGAGACGTCAAGCGGATGGCGTGCAACGCCTCGCACGCCGCCGACCCGGAACCCGCCATCCCGCGCCGGGGTCTAAGCCGTCCGGACCCGAACCCCTGGCGTGCATGATCCGCAAGTCGTTCCTGCTCTTGGTCCTGGCTGCGGTCGCCGCGACCCTGCTCACGTGCTCTCCGGTCTACGTCCTGCGCGCAGGTATCGAGGAAGCCCGGATCCTGCGCCGCAGGACGCCCATCGAAGACATCATCCGCGACCCCGCGACCGATGCGGAGCGACGCCGCAAGCTGGAGCTCGTGCTCCAGGCGCGCAGCTTCGCCGCCAACGCCCTCGGCCTCGACGTCGGCGGCAGCTACACCACCTACTCCTGGGTCGACCGCGACACCCTGGCGCTGGTGCTCTCCGCCGCGCGCAAGGACCGGTTCGAGCAGAAGACCTGGTGGTTCCCCATCGTGGGCCACGTCCCCTACAAGGGCTACTTCAACCCGAAATCCGCCCTCGCCGCCGCCGAGGAGCTCGAGCGGGAAGGGTACGACACCTACGTCCGCCCCACGTCCGCCTTCAGCACCCTGGGCTGGTTCGACGACCCGCTCCTCTCCACGCTGCTCCGGGCCGACGACGTGGACCTCGTCTCCACCGTCATCCACGAGCTCGCGCACAACACCCTCTTCGTGCCGAGCCAGGTCGCCTTCAACGAGAGCTTCGCCAGCTTCGTCGGCGATCGCGGCGCCATCGCCTTCTTCTGCGGGATCGAGGGCGACGACGGGCGCCGCTGCCGCATCGCGCAGGACCGCTGGGCGGACAACCTGCTCTTCGCGAGCTTCCTCCAGGACCTGATCGCACGCCTCGAGGAGCTCTACGCCCGCACCGACCTCCCCCGCGACTCGATCCTCGCCCGCCGCGAGGTCATCTTCCAGGACGCCCGGGACCGCTTCCGGACCGAGATCCAGCCGGCGTTCCGCAGCTACACCTTCAGCAGCTTCCTCACGACGCCGCTCAACAACGCCACCCTCATCGCGCGCCGGCTCTACTACGACCGCCTCCACCTCTTCGAGGCCGCCTTCGAGCGCCACGGCCGCGACCTGCCCGCCACCATCCGGGCCATCGCCGCCGCCGCCGCCGCGGAGCGGGCGGACCCCTACGGCGCGCTGGACCGCATGACGGCGCCCTGAGGCCCGAGGCCGGATCCCGCCCCGATCTCGGGGGCCGCGGCCACAGCCCGCCGGTCCCTGTACGGCCCTTGACACCGCGGGCGGCCGCCCGGTACCTTGGTTGCACTTGAGAATCGTTCTCAACCTCAACCCTGCCTCCGAACGTGACCAGGAAGATCGCGAGACCCGGCTACGCCGCCGCCCTGCTCCTCCTCGCCGCGTGCGGCGCCGAGGCGCCGCGCCCCGAGGCCGAGGGGGCCGATCCGGGCGGCGTCGTCAACGTCTATTCACACCGGCACTACGAGTCCGATCAGCAGCTCTTCCAACGCTTCACGGAGCTGACGGGGATCGAGGTGAAGGTCGTCTCCGCCTCGGCGGACGAGCTGATCACGCGTCTGGAGGCGGAGGGCGCCGCCTCGCCGGCGGACGTCCTGATCACGGTGGACGCCGGCCGGCTCCATCGCGCCAAGGAGCGTGGGCTGCTCCAGCCGATCGACTCCGAGGTGCTCCGCGCCAACGTGCCGGCGCACCTGCGCGACCCGGAGGGCTACTGGTTCGGCCTGACGAAGCGCGCGCGGGTGATCGTCTACGCCAAGGACCGGGTCCGGCCGGAGGAGTTGAAGAGCTACCTGGACCTCGCGGACGAGCGCTGGAAGGGCCGGCTGCTGGTGCGCTCGTCGGAGAACGTCTACAACCAGTCGCTGCTGGCCTCGATCATCGCCAACGAAGGCGAGGCGAAGGCGCGGGAGTGGGCGGCGGCGATGGTCCGCAACATGGCGCGGCCGCCGAGCGGCTCGGACACCGACCAGGCGAAGGCGGTGGCGGCGGGGATCGGCGACGTCGCCGTCGTGAACACCTACTACGTGGCGCGGCTGATCGCGTCGTCCGATCCCGAGGAGCGGCGCGTGGGTGAGCAGCTCGGCGTGGTCTTCCCCGAGCAGGACGGTCGCGGCGCGCACGTCAACGTGAGCGGCGCCGGCGTGACGCGGCACGCGCCGAACCGCGCCAACGCGATCCGGCTGCTGGAGTTCCTCTCGAGCGACGAAGCGCAGCGCATCTTCGCGGAGGCGAACCACGAGTACCCGGTCAAGCCGGGCGTCGAGGCGTCCGCGGTGCTGCGTGAGTGGGGCGAGTTCAAGGCCGACACGCTGAACCTCGCGGTGCTCGGCGAGCTGAACTCCGCGGCCGTGCGCATCTTCGACGAGGTGGGCTGGCGGTGATCCCGGCGGCGGCGTCGGCCCCTGCGCCAGCGGCGCCGAGCGGCGTCGCCGTTCCCGAGCGGCGGCCCGGGCCCGCGGTCGTACCGGCCTTGCGCCGGCCGCTGTCCATCCGCGTGCCGCGGTTCCGGCTGGCCTGGAACCCGTGGACGCTGGCCGCCGCGCTCATCGCGGTGGCGCTCTGGGTGCCGATCCTGATGGTCGCCCGAGGCGTGCTGGAGCCGGCGGGCGAGACGTGGGCGCATCTGGCGCGCACGGTGCTGCCCGGCTACGCGGCGACCTCCATCGTGCTGGCCGCGGCCGCCGGCGCCCTCGCCCTCGTGGTGGGTGCGGGGACGGCGTGGCTCGTGGCCGCATGTGCCTTCCCCGGGCGCCGGTTCTTCGAATGGGCGCTGGTGCTGCCGCTCTCCGTTCCCGCCTACGTGGCGGCGTACACCTACGCCGGCATGCTCGACGTCGCGGGTCCGGTCCAGCGCGTGATCCGCACGCTCTTCCCTTCCCTCGCCGACCGGTTCCTCCACGTGGAGGTCGCGGGGCTCGGCGTGGCGATCCTGATCTTCGCCGGCGTGCTGTACCCGTACGTCTACGTGGCCGCGCGCGCGTCGTTCCTGCGGCAGTCGCGCACGGCGCTCGAGGCATCCCGGGTGCTGGGCCGTTCGGCCGCGAGCACGTTCTTCCGCGTCGCGTTGCCGCTCGCCCGGCCCGCGCTCGTCGCCGGCGCCAGTCTGGTCGTCCTCGAAGTCCTGAACGACTACGGCGCGGTCAAGTACCTCGGCGTCTCGACGTTCACGACCGGCATCTTCCGCGCGTGGTTCGGCCTCGGGGACCTCGACGCGGCGATCCGGCTGGCGGCGTTCCTGCTGCTCGTGGTGTTCGCGGTCCTCACCCTCGAGCGGCTGCAGCGCGGCCGCCGGAGCGTCGCGCCATCCGCCGAGATGGAGCGGCCGCTGGAGCCGTACCGCCTGCGGGGCTGGGCGGCGGCGGCGGCGTTCACGGCATGCGCGGTTCCCGTGCTCTTCGGCTTCCTGATCCCGGTCGCGCAGCTCGTCTACTGGGCGGCGCGGACCGCGCCCCGCGTGGTGGACGCCGAGTTCGTGGCGATGCTCGCCAGGAGCTTCGCCCTGGCGCTCGGCGCCGCGGCGCTCGTCGTGGCGCTGGCGGTGGTGATCGCGTATGCGGCGCGCCTCGGCCGCTCCGCGTTGGTGCGCGGCATCGCCCGGGTCGCCGTGCTGGGCTACGCGGTGCCCGGCGCCGTGATCGCCGTCGGCGTGCTCGTGCCGCTCGGCGCGCTGGACCGCGCACTCGGCAGCATCGTCCAGGCGATCACCGGCGCTTCGCCGGGGCTGGTGATCGGCGGCACCGTACTGGCGCTGATCTACGCCTACTCGGTTCGCTACCTCGCGGTCGCGTACCTGCCCGTCGAGGCGGGGTTCGAGCGCGAGTGCCGCGGGCTGGATGAGGCCTCGCGCTGCCTCGGCGTCCCGCCGCTCGCCACCCTGCGCCGCGTCGGTCTGCCGCTCATGCGCGGCGTGCTCGCCGGCGCGCTGATCCTCGTCTTCGTGGACGTGCTCAAGGAGCTGCCGCTCACCCTGGTGCTGCGGCCGTTCGACTTCGACACGCTCGCCACGCGCGCGTACCAGCTCGCCTCGGATGAGCAGGTCGCGGAGTCGGCCAACGCGGCGCTGGTGCTGATCGCCGTGAGTGTGCCGGCGATCATCGGCGTCAACCGCCTCCTCGGGAGGGCGCGGCCTTGAGCGCCCTCGAACTCCGTGGGCTGACCAAGCGCTACCCCGGCGCGGACCGGGACGCGCTGCGCAACGTCTCGCTGCGGGTCGAGGCGGGCGAGATCGTGGGGCTGGTGGGCGGGAGCGGCGCGGGCAAGTCCACGCTGCTGCGGCTCATTGCCGGGCTCGAGACGCCCACCTCGGGCGCGATCCTCATCGGCGGCCGCGTCGTCTACGACGGCACGCGCTCGGTGCCGCCCGAGCGCCGCGGCGTCGGCCTCGTCTTCCAGGACTACGCGCTGTTCCCGCACCTCACGGTGGAGGCGAACGTGGGCTTCGGGCTCCACCGCCTGCCCCGCCACCGCCGCCGGGAGCGCGTGCGCGAGGTGCTCGAACTCGTGGGGCTCGCCGACCTGGCCGGCCGCTACCCGCACCAGCTCTCGGGCGGCCAGCAGCAGCGCGCCGCGCTGGCGCGCGCCCTCGCGCCGGAACCCGCGGTGCTGCTCCTCGACGAGCCGTTCAGCAACCTGGACGCCCTGCTCAAGCCGGCGCTGCGGGACGAGCTCGGCCGCATCCTGCGCCGCGCCGGGACGACCACCCTCGTCGTCGTCCACGACCAGGAGGACGTCGTCTCCCTCGCCGACCGGGTCGCGATCCTGCGCGACGGCGGGCTGTGGCAGGTCGGCGCGCCGCGCGAGGTCTTCGCAGCCCCCCGGGACGACTACGTCGCCCGCCTGTTCGGCACCACCAACTTCGTGCGCGCCGTCGTCGAGAACGGCATGCTCCGCACGCCGCTCGGCCCCGTCGCGACGCCGCCCGCCGCCCTCGGCCGCGACGTCGTCACCCTCTCGATCCGGCCGTACGACGTCCTCATCGGCCAGGCCGACGAGCCCGGCGTGCCGGCGACCGTCCGCCGCGTCGCGTTCCGCGCCGGCTTCGATGAGGTCGAGCTCGTCACCGCCTCCCCAGAGCACGGCAGCGCCACCGTCACGGCCCACGTGCCCCCGGGACTCACCCTCGCGCCGGGCGACGTCGTCCGGATCCGCATCCGGCCCGGCGCCGTGCAGGTCGTGGGGCTGCCGGGGCCCGACGACCCCGCCGCGCCCACGGGTTGAGCCCCGCGCCAACCCCGCCCGACCGGCCCGCCCCCTCCAATTCCCGCGCCACAGCCATTATATTCGGAAGTTTGGTTCGTACCCGAACACCGACGCACCATGAGCGAGAACCGCACGGCGTACAACCCCGCCGCGATCGAGGAGAAGTGGCAGCGGCGCTGGGCGGAGCGAGGGACCAACACCTTCACCGACGAGGACCTGGCGCGCGCCGAACGCCCGTTCTACAACCTCATGATGTTCCCCTACCCCTCCGCCGAGGGGCTCCACGTGGGCAACATCTACGCGTTCACGGGCGCGGACATCTACGGACGCTGGAAGCGCCTCCAGGGCTACGACGTCTTCGAGCCCATCGGCTTCGATGCTTTCGGCATCCACTCCGAGAACTACGCGCTCAAGGTCGGCACGCACCCGATGGAGCTGATCCCGCGCAACATCCAGAACTTCACGCGGCAGCTCAAGCGCATCGGGGCGATGTACGACTGGAACCACACGGTCGACACCACCGACCCGCGCTACTACAAGTGGACGCAGTGGCTCTTCATCAAGCTCTTCAAGGCGGGGCTCGTCGAGCGGCGTAAGGCGCCCGTCAACTGGTGCCCGAGCTGCCACACGGTGCTCGCCAACGAGCAGGTGGTCGCCGGCGAGTGCGAGCGCTGCGGCACGCCCGTCGAGCAGCGCTTCCTGGAGCAGTGGTTCTTCAAGATCACGAAGTACGCCCAGCGGCTGCTCGACAACCTCTCCTGGATCGATTGGTCGGAGACCACCAAGCGCGCCCAGGAGAACTGGATCGGCCGGAGCGAGGGCGCCGAGATCTCCTTCCCGATCGCGCGGCGCCGCGTTGCCCCGGACCGTCACGAGCCGGCGCAGCTCCACGCCGAGCGCCCCGTGATCCGCGTTTTCACCACGCGGCCGGACACGATCTTCGGCGCGACCTTCATGGTCCTCGCGCCGGAGCACCCGCTGGTGGACCAGGTCACGACGGACGAGCAACGCGCCGCGGTGGACGAGTACCGCCGCCGCGTCGCCTCCTTCGACCTCGTCACGCGCAAGAAGACGGACAAGGAGAAGACCGGCGTCTTCACCGGCGGCTACGCCATCAACCCGGCGACAGGCGAGGAGATCCCGATCTGGATCGCGGACTACGTGCTGATGGAGTACGGCACGGGCGCGATCATGGCGGTGCCGGGCCACGACGAGCGCGACTTCGAGTTCGCCGAGAAGTTCTCGCTGCCCATCCGGCGCGTGATCGCCGGTGAAGGCGACCACGAGGGAACGCCGCTGCACCAGGCGTACGTCGGCCCGGGCGTGCTGGTCAACTCGGGGCAGTTCAACGGCATGTCCTCCGAGGAGGCCAAGCGAGCCATCACCGCCTGGCTCGCGGAGCGCGGCCTGGCCGAGGAGCGCGTTCAGTACCGGCTGCACGACTGGTGCGTCTCGCGGCAGCGCTACTGGGGGCCGCCGATCCCGATCATCTACTGCGACAAGTGTGGCGCCGTGCCGGTCCCCGAAGAGGACCTGCCCGTCGAGCTGCCGTACATCGAGAACTACAAGCCGGACGAGAGCGGCGTGAGCCCGCTCGCGCGCGTGGAGTCGTGGTACCGCGTGCCGTGTCCGCAGTGCGGCGCCGAGGCTCGGCGCGAGACGGACGTGAGCGACACGTTCCTGGACAGCGCCTGGTACTTCCTGCGCTACCCGTCGGCGAACCGGGATGACGTCCCGTTCGACCCCGAGCTGACGCGGAAGTGGCTGCCGGTGAACATGTACATCGGCGGCGAGGAGCACGCGGTCCTGCACCTGCTGTACAGCCGCTTCATCACGATGGCGTTGCACGACCTGGGACTGCTCCACTTCGAGGAGCCGTTCGCGACCTTCCGCAAGCACGGCCTGATCATCAAGGAAGGCGCGAAGATGTCCAAGAGTCGCGGCAACGTCGTGATCCCGGACGAGTACATCGAGCAGTACGGCGCGGACACCTTCCGCACGTACCTGATGTTCCTCGGCCCGTACCAGGAGGGCGGCGACTTCCGCGACCAGGGGCTCCAGGGGCCGTACGGCTTCCTGAGCCGGGTGTGGGACACCATCGTACCCGTCGAGGAGCTGGGCAACGAGCCGATCTCGGGCGAGCTGGAGCGCAAGCTGCACGCGACGATCAAGAAGGTCACGGAAGACATCGCCGCGCTGCGCTACAACACGGCGATCGCGGCGATGATGGAGTACCTGAACGCGGTCCGGGAGGGCGGCCGGCGTGCGAACCGCGCGGAGGTCGAGCCGCTGGTCGTGCTGCTCGCGCCGTTCGCGCCGCACCTCGCCGAAGAGCTGTGGGAGCGGCTCGGCCACCCACAGAGCATCTTCGAGCGCGCCGAGAGCGTCGGCTTCGAACGGGTCGAGGGCGGCAACTGGCCGGTCTACGACCCGGCGAAGGCCACGACGGACACGGTCGAGTTCGTGGTACAGGTCAACGGCAAGGTCCGGGCGCGCATCCCGGTGCGCCGCGGCATTACCGAGGACGAGGCGCGCGCCGCGGCGCTGGCGGACGAGAACGTGCAGCGCTTCGTGAACGGCGCGCCGGTCAAGAAGGTGATCTTCGTCCCGGACCGGCTGATCAACCTCGTCGTCTAGCGCGCCCGCGCGGCGACGGTGAGACGTCGCCGTGTGGGCGGCGCTCCGCGCCGCGCGGCACGCGTCTGCGCCGGGTCGGTCGACACCGGGGGCGGCTCGGTTCCAATCTTGAGCCCCCCGGGGCAGGGGCCGTGAGCGCCGCAATGACATTGACCGCCGACACGACGCAACTCCTCCACGCCGCCCGCGCGGGGGACCGCGAAGCCTTCGACAACCTCTAATCCCGGCTCTACGAAGAGCTCCGCGCCATTGCGCGCCAGCGTCTGGGCCGGCTCCGGCAAGGCCAGACGCTGAACACGGTCGAGCTCGTCCACGAAGCGTACCTCAAGCTGGTGGACCAGACCCGCGCCGAGCTCGCGAACCGCGCCCATTTCCTGGCCCTCGCCGCGCGCGCCATGCGCTTCATCCTCTGTGGACCGCGCGCGTGCACGAGCCGCGAAGAAGCGCGGCGGGGGTGCGGCGAATGTGCTTCCCCTCGCTGAGGTCTGCATCGCAGACGACGACCGCGCGACCGATCTCCTGGAGCTCAACGACGCGCTCGAACGGCTCGCTCGCTTCGACGATCGGCTCGGCCGCCTGGTCGAGTACCGTTTCTTCGGCGGCCTCACGTACGATGAGATCGCTGCCGTGACCGGACTGTCCGTGCCGACCGTCAAGCGGGACTGGGTGCGGGCGAGGACCTGGCTGTACCGCGCGCTCGACCCGTAGCGGTCAGCCGACGTGCTGTGCGCCGCCCGAACCCGCCCTGACCCAGGCACCCCGAACCATCGCCGACCCCCGACCCCGCACCACGCCTGTGGACGGCCTCGCACCCGAACGCTGGAAGCGGATCGACGAGCTGTTCGCGGCAGCGCTCGACCTCCCCCGCCGAGCGGGACGCCTTCGTGCGGCGGGCGAGCGAGGGCGACGACGAGCTGTGCCGCGAGGTCCTCTCGCCCTGCTCGCGAGCGCGCCCGAAGCGGAGGCGGCGCTCGGCGACTCCGTCGACACCTTCGCGGCGCCGCTCCTCGCGGACCTGGCGGCGGAAGCATCCGATGACGACGCGGCGCTCGCGCCGGGCATACGGGTCGGACCCTACCGCATCGTCAGGGAGATCGGCCGCGGCGGCATGGGCGTGGTCTATCTGGCCGAGCGCGCGGACCAGGAGTTCCAGAAGCGCGTCGCGCTCAAGGTCGTCAAGCGCGGCATGGACACCGACGAGGTCCTGCGCCGCTTCCGCCACGAGCGGCAGATCCTCGCCTCCCTCGAGCACCCCAACATCGCGCGCCTCCTGGACGGCGGCGCGACAGCGGATGGCCGGCCCTGCCTCGTCATGGAGTACATCGAAGGCGAGCCGATCGACGCGTACTGCGACCGGCGCAGGCTCGGCATCCGCGAGCGCCTCGAACTGCTCCGCGCCGTCTGCGACGCGGTGCAGCACGCGCACCAGCACCTCGTCGTGCACCGGGACATCAAGCCTCGAACATCCTGGTGACCGATGCCGGCGAGCCGAAGTTGCTGGACTTCGGCATCGCGAAGCTGCTCGACGAATCGGCGAGCGAGGATCCCCCGCGTACGCGCACCGGCGTACGCATGCTCGCGCCGGAGTACGCATCGCCCGAGCAGGTGCGCGGCGAGCCCGTCACCACGGCCAGCGACGTGTACGCGCTCGGGGTGGCGCTGTACCGGCTCTTGCGCGGCCGGGCGCCGCACCGGGTCCGGGGGCTGTCCGGGTCCGAAGCGGAACGGGTGCTGGACACGGAACCGCTGCCGCCCAGCGTCGCGGCGGTGCGCAGCGGCGAGCCCGGCGCCCCGGGAAGCGACGCGCGCGCCGTCGCCAGCCCGGAGGAGATCGCGAGGTCCCACGGCACGACGGCGGAGGCGCTCCGCGTGCTGCAGGCGACCGTCGGGCCGGAGCACCCTTACACCGCCCTCGGGCTGAGCAACCTCGCTTCCGTTCTCGACCAGCTCGATCGGGACGGCGAGGCGGATCCGTTGTTCCGGGCCTCCATCGCGCTCCAGCGACGGATCTTCGCGCCCGGTCCCCCCAACATCGCGCCCACGCTGGCCAACTACGGGGACCTCCTGCGTTCGAAGGCGAGATACGCCGAGGCGGAGGAGCTCTACCGCGGGGCGATCGAGCTCCAGCGGGCCGCTCTCCGTGACGACCCCCCGACGTCGCGATCCTGACGAGCAAGCTCGCCGGCGCCCTCTGCTCCGCAGGCCGCGGCCGGGAGGCGGTCCCCCTCCTCGAGCGGGCCGCCTCCGTCCTGGAGCGGACGCTCTCGCCCGGGCACGCCCGCACGCTCGAGGCCAGGCTCCAGCTCGGCCGGTGCCTCGCCGGGCAGGGCAGCCCCGCGGAGGCCGAAGCGATCCTCCTGGCGACGCTCGAGGCCGTCGAGGCAGGTGGCCCTTCCACGGCGCTGCCGCGGCCCGCCACGCCCCAGGCGCTGGAGGACCTCCACGCGAGCTGGGGGCAGCCGGAACGGGCCGCCGAGTACGCCGCACGTCTCGAGGAGCAGGAGTGACGGACGGCGCGGCGCTGCGCGCCCCGAGCGCTGGTCCTGCGGCGAAGGGGGCGGGGGCTTCACCCCTCGCCCGAAATCGTGTATAATTGGGAGCTGCCGGTCCACCACGGATCCCGGCAGCCCGAGGGTTGACACGACCGAGACGTCGGGATATATTATTTGTCCTGACCACGACGCGGGGTGGAGCAGTCTGGTAGCTCGCCGGGCTCATAACCCGGAGGTCGCGGGTTCAAATCCCGCCCCCGCTACTTCGGCGACCCGGTGTGATCCGGGGCCACACGGGCCGAGAGGAGACGATGCACGTTCGACGTCCGCTCCCGCGACTTCGCGCCCGCTTCGGCGTCCGTGGCGCCGGGAGCGACAGCGAACGAGCGGCGGACGCGGACGCGGGGTCGTCTTACCCGGCCAGGGCGGGAGGAAGGTCGGAGTAGTGTGCGTCAGGCACCGGACCCCTTCCCGCCCGCGCGGTGACGCCGCGCGGGTTTTTCTTGGCCCGGGTCCTCGCGTGGGCCGGGCAGAGGCAAGGCCGGGTAGCTCAGTTGGTAGAGCACGTGACTGAAAATCACGGTGTCGGCGGTTCGATTCCGTCCCCGGCCATGCGGAGGTTGCGGAGCGTAGGTCCGTAGCTCAATTGGTAGAGCACCGGTCTCCAAAACCGGCGGTTGGGGGTTCGAGTCCCTCCGGGCCTGTGGCTGGAGCGTCGCTGACGAGCCCTGGAGGGGCCGGGTTGGCGGAGCCGGCCGACAATTCGGGTCTGGGTGGTGTGTGAGGGCGCGGAGGCGCCCGAGAGACGGGGTCTCGCCGGTCCGTGAGCGGCACGCCGGGTTGCGGCGGGCGTATCGGGAGAGGCGAGGCGACGAGATGTGCCCCCATCGTCTAGTGGCCTAGGACGCCGCGTTCTCAGCGCGGAAACCGGGGTTCGATTCCCCGTGGGGGTACTGACATGGAAGGGGTGGTCGCGGTGTTGGCGGCCGGGACCCGCTCGCGTAGCTCAGTGGTAGAGCGCTTCCTTGGTAAGGAAGAGGTCACGGGTTCAATTCCCGTCGCGAGCTCCATGGGCAAGGAAGGTGGCGGGGCCGGCGGGTCTCGCTGGCGCGGAAACGGCGAGTACCGCGCGCAAAGCAGATGGTCTCGCTCCTGCGGGATGGACGAGACAGGGTCTCGCCGGTGTGTGAGGGGTAAGGCGAGACGGGCCCCCATCGTCTAACGGTTAGGACACCAGTCTTTCAAGCTGGCAGTCGGGGTTCGATTCCCCGTGGGGGCGTGGGAGGGGTAGAAGAGAGACGGTCGCGGGCGTAGCTCAGTTGGTAGAGCGTCTGCTTGCCATGCAGAAGGTCGCCGGTTCGAGTCCGGTCGCCCGCTCTGAGGAGAGGTTGCACTGCCCGGGGCACTCGGGGCCGCCGGTGCGGAGGATTCGGGGCTGTAGCTCAGCTGGTTAGAGTGCCGGTCTGTCACACCGGAGGTCGCGGGTTCAAGTCCCGTCAGCCCCGCTCGCAGTGAGGTGATTGACAACACGGGTCCGGCGAAGAGCAGCGTGGGGCTGTAGCTCAGCTGGGAGAGCGCCTGAATGGCATTCAGGAGGTCACGGGTTCAAGTCCCGTCAGCTCCATATCCGCGGGAGTGCGCGGGCCGCTCGGAGTGAGTTCCGCTCCCCGAGCGTGCAGATCGGCTCGGATGGCGGAATTGGCAGACGCGCAGGATTCAGGATCCTGTGGGGGTGACCCCGTGAGGGTTCGAGTCCCTCTCCGAGCATAGGCCCGGCGCGAGCCGGGGATTGCTGCCGGCGTCGCCGGCGGTCAGTGGCGCCCACGTGCTGGAATTGGTAGACAGGCTGGTTTGAGGGACCAGTGCCGGCAACGGCGTACAGGTTCGAGTCCTGTCGTGGGCATGGCGGCGCGTTGTGAGGGGCGGCCCGACGACGAAGCCGCGCCACGGCGCCGCGAGGTGAACGTCGACGTTGCGCCCGTAGCTCAACTGGATAGAGCGTTGGACTACGGATCCAAAGGTTGGGGGTTCGACTCCTCCCGGGCGCATCACGGGACGAAGCCCGCGAGCCCGAGCGAGGGTCGGAGCGAGGCGGCGGCCCGGGCGGCGAGCAGGTGAGGTGGGGTACCGAAGCGGCCAAACGGGGCAGACTGTAAATCTGCTGGCGTATGCCTTCGTAGGTTCGAATCCTACCCCCACCACTGCGCGGCAATGGCCGGCACGTCCGGACGGCCGCGGGTACTGGATGGACACGGGACCGGGCGCGTAGCTCAGCTGGTTAGAGCGCTACGTTGACATCGTAGAGGTCAGAGGTTCGAGTCCTCTCGCGCCCATGTGAGCCTGGCCGCTGAGGCCGGTTCGACGAGCGGCGGCTCGCGGGCCGAGCGGGGCCGCCCGGGCGGGCCGGGTGACGTGGTCGCGACGCGGACGGGGCTGTAGCTCAGCTGGGAGAGCGCCTGGATCGCACCCAGGAGGTCAGGGGTTCGAGTCCCCTCAGCTCCATTCCGGCTCCGCCGGCCGGTACCGGAACGGCGAAGCGTGCTGCCACCGTAGCTCAGTGGTAGAGCACTCGATTCGTAATCGAGCGGTCGTCGGTTCAAATCCGACCGGTGGCTCTTTGGAACCCGTCGCATTATATTGGGGTAAGCGACGGATGGCCTGCGGGAGTAGCTCAGTTGGCAGAGCATCAGCTTCCCAAGCTGAGGGTCGCGGGTTCGAGCCCCGTCTCCCGCTCTGGCCGGCACAGGACGCCGGCCCGCGTCCTGCAGTAGGCTCGACACGGTGCCCCTTGGTGTAATTGGCAACACGCCTGACTCTGGATCAGGAGAGTCCTGGTTCGAACCCAGGAGGGGCAGTCCACGAGCGGGGCGGGAGCCCCGCGCCGGACCCTTGGAGAGGTGGCCGAGAGGCTTAAGGCGGCGCCCTGCTAAGGCGTTGGGCCCAAAAGGCCCGCGTGGGTTCGAATCCCACCCTCTCCGCTGCACGAGCCGAGGCGGGGCGGCCGGCCGGCTCCGCAGGCCGCAAGGGGACGGGTGGCCGAGTGGTTTAAGGCGCACGCCTGGAGAGCGTGTGGGCGCCAAAAACGCCTCGTGGGTTCGAATCCCACCCCGTCCGTGCCGCTGTGGTGGGAGGAACAGGATCGGGGAGTAGCTCAGCCCGGTAGAGCACTGCGTTCGGGACGCAGGGGTCGCTGGTTCAAATCCAGTCTCCCCGACTGACGCGAGAGGGCGAGAGGCGCGGCAGACCCGAGCCCTCGCCTTCGCTGCTTCGGAGGCGTAGTCCTAACTGGTAAGGCACCGCACTCGAAATGCGGCGGGCGCAAGCCCTTGGGGGTTCGAGTCCCTCCGCCTCCGCTCTCCTTGCTCAACGACGTACGGCGCTCGTCGGCACTGGCCGGCGGGCGCCGTTTGCGTTTCCGGCCGCGGACGCTCGATCGGGGCGCCGCGCCCGGGTGAGCGCGCCGCTCCCCTGCCCTCCCTCGGCCGGCATCAAGTGGTCGCGATCCCCGGCCGATACTCACGACAGGAAGGGTCGGGGCCAGGGGGCTGAGGCACCCGGGGTGTGGCGCCGGATTTCCACTTCCGACTCTCGGGGACTCTTCGACGGCAGCCGGCTCCCTCCTTCGCGGTCTCCCCCGCCCCGGCCCTTCGACGTGTCACGCTCGACCACGCGTTGTGGGGGTCGGGAGCAGTGAGGTGCGGGAGCTGGCCCTCCACTGGTGGCAGGATCGTGCCGCGCCCTGCTCCCCACTCCCCTACTCGCTCCTACCCGACGAGGAGACCGGCCGTGAGCAAGAAGGGCAAGAAGCGCATCGCCATCGGCATCGGACTGGCCCTGGTCGCGCTCTGCGTCTGCGGCGCAGTGGCGGGGCAGAAGTTGCTGACGCGGGAGGCTTAGGGCGAAGGAGAATGTGATTTTCCTGGGCCGCCCCGGCGTCGGCAAGACCGACCTGGCCAACGGTCTCGCCGTTGCCACAGCCGAGAGCGGCGGGCTCGCCGACTGCGACGCGCTCCCCGATCCCAGCCCAGGACCAGGCGCTACGAGAAGGCCTCGGTCGTCTCCAGCCGTGCCGGGCTCTCGCCACCGAGCCCGGGCAACGGAACTCTCAACCGCGACGGCGCTGTAGCCGTTGGGAGGGAGCGACGGCTCAAGGCTCGTTGCCCCCTCCCTCTGCCCAGGCGTCAGGGCTTCGCCCGCCGTTCACAGGGCTCCGGTCACCGCCCTAGAACGCCGCGGTGATCCCGGCCACGATGCGCGCGCGCTCACGCTCGATGTCCCACTGCGCCTCCCCGGAGAGCCGGAGATTCCGACGGAAGAGATACGAAAGCCCGGCGGCCGCGCTGTGATAGCGTTCCAGGAAGCCGCTCTCGCCTTGCCGCAGCGTGAACACCGGCCCGTCGGACGAGACCCAGTTGTAGAGGCCTGTGACAAAGAGCCGCCCGGCTGGGCCGCCGGGTGCCCAGATCAGCTCCGCGAAGGCCGCGTCGACGGCCGTATTCCGTGCGCCGTCCGGCGCGTCGAAGAACGGCCGGTCATCCGTCCTGCGCAGATACTGGAGGTTGAGTTCGACGTTCGGCCCCATGGTCATCGTGAGATCCGGGCCCAGGATGCGGGTATGGTTCCGCACACCGCGCTGCTCCTCCACGCCGATGAGGCCGAAACCGCCCAGACGCACGCGGCCGAAGTCGTGCGAGTACCTGGCGACGAAGTTCTTCCAGTCGTCCCGGTCGTACTGTCTGTTTGCGGCGGCACCGAGGAGCCCCGTGCCGTTGAGGAGTTCCAGGACGACGTCGCCCCCTTCCCACGGCGAGAAGCTCACCATGATTCCTCGGTCGTATGTGAGGTCGGCTAGCGCGTCCCCTACCCGGACCCGGTAGGGCTGGTAGTCCTCGTACTCCAGGCGGAGCTCCCGCTTGAAGAGCGGATCCGAGATCTGGAACTGCCCGACGACCACCGTGATCCCGCTGCCGCCGATATCGGTGAACTGGAGGTAGGCGTCCTCGAGCCCCTTCACCTCGCCCCGCTCGGAAAGGAAGAAGTACATGTAGTAGCTGACCTTGTGTGCGATCGGCCCGCCCGAGAGGACCTTGACGCTGTACGGCACCTGGAGGTCTACTGCCGCCCGATCCGGGACGGCCGGCGTGTACATCTGTGCGTACGCGTCGATCCGGACGCCGAGCGGAATGTCCTTCGGGAGCTGGAGCAGGGGATCCGCCGTCGCCACCGTGTCGCGGGGCGGCTCGCCGGGCATCATTTCGAACCCGTTCCCTGCGAAGTGTTCGCCGAACGCCGTGAGGCGCGGAGCCGGCGCGTGACACATCGAACAAGAGACCCTGTACTTGCGAGCGAACGGCGGTATGGCCCAGGCCGCTTCGACCATACCGAGCAGCAGGGCCAGCACGCCGGCGGCCAGCATCGCTCTGCGAATCATTGATCGATCCCTCCTGACGACTTCGCTCGTGACTTGCCGGGCGGCATCGCCGGCGGTCTCGCGCCCCGTCCCCTTCCCCGCATGAAGCCCCCGGAACCCAGCCGGAGCGCGCACGGAGCCTACCGCCGCCGCAGGTCTGTATCGCCCGCCGCCCCGGGCGGGACGCCGCTCCGTGCTTGCGCCTTCTCTCGTCGACTGGCGCTCCAGCGAGCGCCGACGAGCCGCGCCCAGACCCGGAATCACGGCCAGCCGCCGGGAAGCGCCCGGCACCGGCCCCGAACCGGAGGTCGGCACGGGCCCGGCGGGGGCTCAGAGGGGCAGGCCCCCCGGTCAGCTGCAGCGGACCAGACGACAGACACGGGAGCGTCCTCCGTCCTGCGGTTGCGCCGCAACTTCGCACCGAGGGCCTCGGGCGGTGAATCCGGCAAATGACGCCATCCAGCACGGGATCGAGGGATCCGACATTTGACGGACCCGAACCGGCCGCTTCCGATCGGGGTTGGGGCGGTGACGGTGAGGCGCTTCGGCTTCGAGTTGATGCCTGCCGGTGCCACGCCGTCTCGCACCGGCATCCGCGGCGCGTGGCACGGACGCCCAGCACCGGGCGATGACTCTCGGTACCCGGTGGCCCGCGGCCGCGTAGCGGGCCGGTGCCCGCTGCGGGCCTGGGCCCCAACGGGCGCTCGGGACGGAAAGCAGAGGAGACCGGTACGGAGATGGCGGGCGGCGAACTTCGCCCCCGCGCCGGCCGGCGCGGGCCAGGGGGGGCTCAGCGGACCAACGAGGGTGCCGCTACACGCTGCACTCGGCGCGGCCGCCGTCCGAGCCGGATGGGTCGAACCGTTTGCGCACCATGGCGATACCGCACAGATGGCGCCTCGAGAACGCAAGGCGCACGAGGCTGGTCGGCACCGAGCCGGCGCATCCCGCGTTCGTGCTGGCTGCGCTTGCAGGCGGGCCGCCTGCCGGGCAATCTTGGACCTCCGCCCTTGGGTCGAGGACGGCGGGAGCCGGCGTCGGTTCCATCGGCGATCCTCGCCGGCGGACCGGAGACCCAACGGGCGTTGCTCGTGAATCAGGCACGTCGCTGCTCGACTCGGATCGGACTCCGTCGATGGATGAGACGACGGACCGCCGACTACGGCTCCTTCGCGCGATCGCGCTGGCCTCGATCTTCATCGGCGGCACGATCGACGTGGTTCTCGATCAATCACCGGGCCTGCTCCGCTTCCACATTCTCTACGAGCTGTTGATGATCGTCGGCGCCGCGGTGATGGCGCTGACCCTGTGGTGGGGCTGGTGGCAGGCAGAGTGGGCACTGGGACAACTGAGACAGCGACTCGAGGCGCAGAGGGCGGAGAACGATGCTTGGAGGAAGACCGCGCGCAAGGCGTTGCGGGGCCTGGGTGAGGTCATCGCGGCGAAGTTCGACGAGTGGCAGTTGACCCCCGCCGAGCGCGAGGTCGCGCTGCTCCTGCTCAAGGGCTACAGCCACAAGCACGTGGCGCGGCTCACCGGCCGGAGCGAGCGAACGGCGCGCCAGCACGCGGCCTCCGTCTACCAGAAGGCAGGGCTGAGGAACCGCGCCGAGCTGGCGGCCTATTTCCTCGAGGATCTGATCTTGCCCGAGGACTCGCGCATTCTCGTGTCTTCCGACGGCGCTGGCCAATAGGGTCCTGGCTTCCACGCCCCTTGCGGCCACACCCGTCCTGGCGCCGATCGGATGGCCAGGCTCCGACGGGCCGCTGTCCCCGATGCGCCCTCGACGGCGCCGGGCTGCGGGCGACGGCGCCCGCGAGGTCTCGCTGCCTCGCTCACCGCCCCCCGCTGCCCTCCCCTGCCGGCACGCTCACCCGGATCACCCCGCGGAAATCGCCGGGCGAGTAGCCGGTCGCCTGGTCGCTCGGGTAGCGCTCGGCAAGGACCCGCCGAACGGCGGGATCGAGGGATTCCCGCGGCCCATGACACGCGGTACAGAAGTCCGCGACCACGATCGGCTTGTAGTAGCGCCAACCGCTCTCCGTCTGCTGGAGGTGGTACGGCGGCATCGGGCGCCCTGCCTCGAGCTCGGACTGGAAGTAGGTCAGGGCCGCTCGTTCCAGCGAGTCCGGCGCGTTCGCCGGGTTGCGGATCCGCAGCGACGTCCGCTTGAGCTCGAGCCCGCCCGCGAGGCTGTCCTGCACCGCCGCCGTGATCGGCAGCGCGCGCTCCGAGCAGAACTCGATGGCGTACGCTGGCCCGCCTTCCGCCAGCGCTGCCTGGACCCGCGACACGAGCGCCCGGGAGAGCGCCACGGCCGCCGAGTCGCCGATCGCCACGGCCTCCGCCTCGGATGCATCGCCCGAGGCACGGACGACGGGCTCACTGCGGACTCCGCCCGCAGGCCGCTGCTCCTCCCCGCCGCACGCCGCGATCAACACGATGGTCGAGAAAATTCTGAGCACCCCGGTCCCACGCATGACCGTCCTCCTCGCCACGCGCATTCCTACGCCCATGCCCCAGCCGTCCAGCGCCCCGCCATCGATGTCCGGTGCGCCCTCGACTGCCCGTTGGCGAACGCGGACGCAGGACCGCCGGACGTCACACGGAACCTAGCCATCGCTGGCGCCCACGGCCACCATGGCCTCCGGGGCGCGCCCCAGCACGAGCGACGAAGCCGCCCCGGGATGCCATCGAACCCCGAACCCGATAGATTGTCCGTCATGACGAGAACCGTCATCGCATCCATCTCCACCTTCGCCGCCACCGCCGCCCTCGCGTGGTGGATCAAGGCCGATTGGGAGATGGCCTGGCTGTTGTGGACGATCGTCCTGCCCTTCGCGGGCGCGGCGCTGGGGCTCCTGGCCGCGCTGATCCTACGCGGCCGCATCGAGGTCGCGGCGGGCGTGGGCTTCGCTGCGGCCGCCGCCACGCTCTGGGCAGCGATCGCCACGCCTCACGCCTGGGATGATGACGAGGACCGCGCACGGGCCGGGGAACGTGCCGGAGAGCTGGCCGCCTCCACCGGCCTCATCGAAGCGCGCGTGCGCGAGCTGCTCGGCGCGGGCGTGGACGTCTCGGGCGTCGAGCCGGCGGTTGTTGGCGGCCGCATCCGGAAGAGGCCGTTCCGCTTCCTGCTCGAGCGGGAGCCCGCCGCGGTCCGGCTCCGCGTGACGTTCGCGCTCGGGCCCGCCCGGCCGCTCGCGCTGCGTCTCGAAGGCGATTCGCTCACGGCGCCGCCAGTGCTGCTGGACTCGGCCCGGCTGTCGTGGCCCTGGGTGATCCGCGAGCCCGCGCTCGCCCGCCGTTTCCCGGCCCCGGCCTTCACCGTGGCCGGGGCCGGGCCGTGGATGCCGGGCGACATCGTCGGCGTGCGCCTCGAGCACGGCGAATCCGACTGGTCCCTGCTCCTGCTCCGCGTCGGCGGCGCGGCAGGTCTCGAGACGGTCCGCGAGGTGTCCGGCGCCGAGAGCCGTGCCGGGCTCGCCCGCGCGGCCGCACTCGCGGGCCGCCCCGTGCGCGACGTACGGATCGATCCCTGGAAGGCTGCCGGAGTGTCGTACATTCCGTCCAAGCGATTCCACTTCATCGGACTGACGGGAGACCGCCGGACGGACCTCCGGCTCGTCGCCCGCGTGGAGGGGGACGACATCCGGTACGAGACCGCGGACTGGTTCGGTCCCTACTGACGCCGTCGCCTCCCCCCACGCGCAACGACCGCCCTGGACCGGCTACGCGAACGGCGTGGACACGTCGTCCAGCCGCGCGACCTCATCCGCGGTCAGCTCCAGGCGTGGAGCGGCCATGAGTTCGGCGAGCTGCTCCACGCTCGTGGCGCTGGCCAGCGGCGCGGTCACGGTCGGCTTCGCGAGCAGCCACGCGAGCGCGACGGTCGCGATCGCCGTCTCGCGCTCGGCCGCGATCTCTTCGAGCGCACCGATGACGCGGAGCCCGTCTTCGTTCAGATACTTGGCCACGGCCTGGCCCCGCGGCCGGCCTTCCAGGTCCGCGGGCGTGCGGTACTTCCCCGTCAGGAAACCGCTGGCGAGTCCGAAGTACGCCAGGACGCCCAGCCCTTCCGCTTCCGCCAGCGGCGCGACGTTCCGCTCGTAGTGGCGCCGCGCCACGAGGTTGTACTCGGGCTGGAGCGCCACCGGGACCGCGAGCCCGTTCTCGCGGGCGAAGCGGATCCACGCGGCGCTCCGCGCGGGATCGAAGTTCGAGATCCCGATGTAGCGGACCTTGCCCTCCCGGACCAGGCGGTCGAACGCGGTGGCGATCTCCTCGATCGGCTGGCTCTCGTCGTCGTAGTGCGCGTAGTAGAGGTCGATGTAGTCGGTCTGCAAGCGACGCAGAGAGGCCTCGGCGGCGCGGGCGATGTTCTCGGGCGCAAGCCCCTTGAACTCCGGATGGGCGCCGACCTTGCTCGCGAGGATGATGGACTGCCGGTTCCGTCGGCTCTTCATCCATTCGCCGAGGATCGTCTCGGACTCGCCGCCCCTGTTCCCCGGGACCCACGCGGAGTAGGAGTCCGCGGTGTCGATGTGGTTGCCGCCTGCCTCGACGAAGGCGTCCAGCACCCGCTCCGACGCCTCCTTGTCCGTGGTGTTGCCGAACGTGTTGCCGCCCAGCCCGAGCGGATAGATCTCCAGGTCGGAATTGCCGATTCGTCTCATCCCATCGTGCTCCCACGAATGTCGGCCGGGCAGCCCTCGGACGCGTGTCCGGGGCCGCCCGGCCGAACGCATCGAACCTCCGTCGACATCGAAGTCAGGCCACCGTCGCCGTACGCGTCCGCACGACGTTGGCGTCCACGGCCCGCCGGTAGAGCGCCTCGTGCTCCTCGACCATCCGATCGCGGCTGAAGCGCTCGACGGCGCGTCGCCGGCACCGTTCGCGGTCGAAGTCGTCGAGCGGGCCGCCGGGACGGACGATCTCCACCATCTCGTCCATGTCGCGCGCGATGAAGCCGGTCACGCCCTCCTCGACGAGCTCGGGCACGCTCCCGCGCGGGAACGCAACGACCGGGCAGCCAGAGAGCATCGCCTCGATCAGGATCAGGCCGAACGGCTCGTTCCAGGTCAACGGCGCCAGCAACGCCCGCGCATCGCGGAGCAGCGGCGCCTTCACGGTCAGCCCGATCGGGCCGAGATGCGTGACGTGCGGTCGCGTGAGCCGCGGCCAGACCTCGCGCTCCGCGAATTCGCGGTCCGGATCGTGGACCTCGCCAGCGATCCGGATCGGCAGGCCGGCGCGCTCGGCGACGTCGATCGCCGTGTGCGGTCCCTTGTAGGGCGCGAAGCGGCCGACGAAGGCGAGGTACTCATCCGGTCGAGAGGTCCACTGGTACTTCTCGGGGTCGAGCCCGTGGTGGATCACGGTGCACCGACGGAGCGGGACCTCTCGCGCCCGCTGGTCCTTCGAGATCGCGATGTAGTAGACGTCCTGGTAACGACGGTAGAGGGCAGAGAGCTTCTCGTCCCGTTCGTGGTGGAGTGTGTAGACGACGGGCAACCGCCGCAGCCAGCGCGTGAACGGCAGCGCCACCGCCGAGTTCACGTGTACGAGGTCGTAGTCGCCGCTGACGACGTGGCGCAACGCCCAGGACACGTGGTCCACGTCCGTGATGGGATCGGGTGGCCAGTGCGCAGTCGGGAACAGCCACCGCAGCTCGGCGGAACTCTTCGAGTCGCCGGTCGCGAAGAGCGTGACGTCGTGCCCCCTGGCCACCAATCCCTCGGCCAGCTCGGCGACGACCAGTTCGGTCCCGCCGTACTGGGGAGGGGGCGTCGGAACGAACGGCGTCGAAACGATCGCGATCCGCATGGCAGTCCTGTTCCTCGCGCGCCCGCGCGAACCGGGCGAGAGGACCGGGCCGGTTCGCGGGCGCCCTGGGGTCCAGAGACGCGACCGGCCGCCGGGAGGGCGGCCGGATCGCGGGCCGGGCACTGTCGGCGTGCCGGCCGGTTCTCATGCACCGGTCGTGCCGGATCCGGCTGCCATCCTGGCCGGACGGAGCCCCGTTCAGGCAGCCCCGCTGTGCCAGGCCCGACAGCCGGCGGTCCCATGGCGTGGGGCGGCGTGCGGGTACGGGCCACCGCCGCCCTCCGCCCGAGGGTGGGGCGGCTAGGCGCGCTGCGGGCGCTCGTCCGCCGACGGGCCGTAGGTCCCCGGGATCGGCACCCCCAGCAGTCGCAGGTAGACGCCGAGCTGGGCCCGGTGATGCGCGCTGTGCGTCAGCCCCATGCGCCGCACCAGCTCCGCCCGCGTGCCGCTGAGCACGGGCTGGCCGCCAATCCGCATCTGCCACTGCTCGAACGCCTTGTCCCACGTCAGCCGCCCGATCAGCTCGCGCAGCTCGCCACTCAGCTTGTCGAACGCGGCCAGCCGCTCGGCCGTGTTCTTCAGCGTCGAGGGCGGGGGCCCGGGCGGCTCGAAATCGACCCCGTCCGCCGTCAGCATCAGCGCCGCGAACGCCGGCAGCTCGGCCACGTGGTTGGCGAGCTCGCCCAACGTCATCGACTTCTCGTGCGGACGCCAGTCTTCCTTCCCGTCCGGCACCCGTTCGAGGATCCGCCGGGTCGCCTCGAGCTCCGCATCCAGGTCGGGGAACAGGAGCGCGCCGGGGGCGAGCTCCGCGACCGGCGTGGTCGGGGTCGGCTGCGTCGTCGAAGGTTCGGTCATGGTCGCCGTGTCCGTGTGATCGTCGTCGGATCGTGAATGATCTGGAAACTGTATCTTACTCCATTTCAGCAATCATACTCTGGACAACGAAGTGACACAAGGTTAGCATTCCGAGCGTGGGGAACCGGCGCTACGGACAGTACTGCGGCGTGGCCCGCGCGCTCGAGATCGTCGGCGAGCGCTGGGCGCTCTTGGTCGTCCGGGACCTGCTGGTGGGACCGCGGCGGTTCTCGGAGCTGAAGCGCGGGCTGCCGCGGATCCCGACCAACGTTTTGGCGGCGCGGCTGAAGGAGCTGGAGGAGGCGGGCGTGGTGCGGCGCCGCCCGGTGCCGCGGCCGGGGCGCGGGGTCCAGTACGAGCTGACGGAGTACGGCCACGAGCTGGACGAGGTGGTGACCGCGCTGGGCCGCTGGGGCGCCCGGGAGCTGGGCGAGCCGGATGAGCAGGAGGTGCTGACGCCGGACGCGCTGGTGACGGCGCTGCGGGTCACGTTCCAGCCCGCGAACGCGCGCGGTTTGCGGGGCAGCTACGAGTTGCGGGTCGGGGATGCGGTGGTGCATGCGCGGATCGCGGACGGGAGGCTGGAGGTCGCGCCCGGCGCGTTCCCGGACGCGGATCTGACGATCGAAGCCGGCCCGGTGCTGCATGGGCTGTTCACCGGAGAAACGACGCCGGCGGCGGCGGTGCAGAGCGGCGCGGTGCGGCTCAGGGGAAAGAAGGGGCTGTTCCCTCCGTTCGTGGCGTGTTTCCGGATCGGCCCGCCGCCGGCCGCGTGACACCGCAGTCCAACGGGCAATGGACGCCATCCAGACCCTCTACCGCGAGCTGCCGCTCCTCGCCCGCCTCCTCGTGCTGGCAGGCGTGGCCGTGGCCGGGCACCTCCTCGTCAGGCTCGTCCACAACGTCGGCGACCGGATCATGGCGCCGGAGGGGGCCGGCCAGTCTGCCATTGCCCGCGGCCGGCCGAAGGTCGCGAGCCTCACCACGCTGGTCGTCAGCGCGCTCACGTTCACCATCTACTTCGGAGCGCTCGGCCTGATCGTCGCGGGGCTCGGCCTGCCCGTGACCGGATACCTCGCCAGCGTCACCGTGGTCGGGCTCGCGATCGGTTTCGGCTCGCAGGGCCTGGTCCAGGACGTGGTGAGCGGGCTCACGCTGATCTTCTCGGACGCGCTCGACGTGGGCGACGTCGTGGAAATCGGCGGCCTCACGGGCCGTGTGGAGTCCATCGGCCTCCGGTTCACGACGCTGGTCACGGTCCTGGAGCAACGGGTCCTGGTGCCGAACCGGAGCATCGGGCAGATCAACCGGTACCCGAAGGGCTACGTCCGGGTCTACGCGGACGCGCAGGTGCCGGAGGGCGTGTCCGATGAGGACGCGATCGCCGCGGTCGAGCCGCTGGCCAAGGGGATGTATCGGCAGTTCCGTGGGATCGTGCTCACGGAGCCGGAGATCCTGGGCGTCCGCAGAGCCGGCAAGAACGGCTGGCGCTACCTGCGCGTCAAGTTCCGGGTGTGGCCGGGCCAGGGCGCGCTCATCGAAGGGCCGTTCCGCCAGCGCGTCATCCACGCGCTCCGCAAGCTGGACCCTGATTACGCCGATTGGATGGTGAGCATCACGTACCGCACCGCGGAGTGAAGCCGGCGCGGGACCGGGACCGCGGCCGGAAGGGGAGCTCAACCCCTTCCGGCCGCGGGTGCGCCGGGGTCCTGCGTACAACGTACTGCGTTACTGCGGTGCCACCTCCTTCATGCTGCGGTACTGCGTACTGCCCCCGGCGCACCCGGCAGGCGCCTCAGTGTCCGACGCTCGCCACGAGGTCCGGCTGACCCACCTGGATCAAGCCGACCGCACCCTTCTCCGCATCGGCGAAGGCGTGGGTGACGAACGCGTACCCCCCTTCACCACTGGCCCCTTCCTCGAACACCGTCTCGAAGACGGCGCCGCCGCCTGCCGGGATGGTCCACGTCTGCACGCTGTTCAGCACGTTCTTCGGGTTCCCGTCCGGGTAGACCCTGTCGAACACCGCGCCGACGATGTGGAAGTCGCTGCGCAGGCTCGGCCCCGCGTTGACCACGAAGATTCGGACGCGGTCGCCGACGTCGACCTGAAGCGGATGCTGCTTGTACTGGAACGCGCGCCCGTTGAACACGACGTGGGTGGCCGCCTTGTCCATCGCCGCATTCCAGTCTCCGAGGTGCACGCCGTTTCGCTCGGGACCCGCGTAGAACTCGCTCTGGACCAGGACGAACTCCTTGTCCGCCTCGGTGCCCCAGCCGTCCTTCGGGTCCACGATGAAGGCCAGGTACATGCCCTGCATGATGTGCATCAGCACGGGCGGCGTGCCGCAGTGCACCATGTAAGCGCCCGGGTCACGCGCAACGAACTCGAACTGCAGCTCCTCGCCCGGCATGATCGTCTTGAAGGCGATATTCATCGGGATGCGCGCCGAGTGGAAGTCGATGGAGTGCGCCATGGGCGCCTCGTTGACCAGCGTGACGCGCACCAGGTCGCCCTGCCTCACGCGCATGACCGGTCCCGGCACGGTGCCGCCGAAAGTCCACCCTTCGTAGAACACGCCCGGCGCGATCTCGATCCGTTCGTGCCTGATCGGGATGCGGTATTCCCTGATCCGGGCGTCGGACGCCGGCTTCAGCTCAGCGACGTAAACGGGCTCCGTGGGTGTGCGGACCGCACCGAAGTCGATGCGTTCCACTTCCGCTTTCGTGCCGGGCCGGAGTGCCGCGTATCCGCCCGCGGCGATCAAGCCGGCGGCGGCGATTTTCAACAGGTAGCTCCGCACTGGCATCTTGGCCTCCAGGGCCATTGTGGTCTCGTCCCGAACCGCACTTGAAAGCTACCTGCGGACCGCCCCGGGATCTGTCGGGGCAAGGCAGGAAAATCTGTGGGGAGAACGGACTGATTCGGTCGCGGGGGATTCCCCTCTTGAGAGGGCCAGGGCCGGGGCGAGGGCGAGGGAGGGTCGTCCTGGTTCTTGGCGGGACAGAGATGCGGCGGCGTTCTCCGGCCCCCGGCCGGAGAACACCGCCGCGTGGTCCGGATCGCCGTGTGAGATGGGACCGCCGAGACGGCGAAGCCCCCCGAACTCCCCGCGCCCTTTGACCCTACTCCGCCTTCAGCAAGCCGGTCTTCAGCGCGAACCGCACCAGCTCGGAGCGGTGCTTGAGGCCGAGCTTCTCCATGATGCGGGAGCGGTAGGTGTCGACCGTCTTCGGGCTGATGAAGAGCTTCTTGCCGATCTCGGTGGCGCTGTAGCCCTCGGCGGTGAGGGCGGCAACCTCCCGTTCCCGGTCCGTGAGCCGATCGAGGGGACTCGGCTCCTTCCCGGCCTCCGCCTCGCGGAAGCCCTTGAGCAGCAGTTTGGCGGCGCTCGGGTAGAGGAAGACCTCGCCCCGGGCAACGGTGCGCACGGCCTCGATGAGCTCTGTGTCCGCGCTGGCCTTGGTGACGTAGCCGCTGCCGCCGGCCTCGAGGACGGGGAGCAGGTACTCCTCCTCCGCGTGGACGGTGAGGACGAGGATGCGGCAGTCCTGTTCGAGCCGGGCGATGCGGCGGGTCGCTTCGAGGCCGCCCATTCCAGGCATCGAGAGGTCCATGACGACGACGTCGGGCTTCAGTCGCTGCGCCTTTTCGACCCCCTCCTCGCCCGTCGCGGCCTCGCCCACGACTTTCATGTCGGGCTCCGCGTCGAGCAGCATCTTCAAGCCCGCGCGCAACACAGGGTGATCATCGACGAGAAGGATCCGGATCGTATCGGTCATGATGTCTTTTCCTCCGCGAGCGGCACGGTGATGCGCACGCGCGTCCCAGCCCCCGGCCGACTCTCGATGTCCACGTGTCCGCCCACGTACGCCGCGCGCTCGCGCATCCCGAAGAGGCCGAGGCCACGGCCATCGCCGCGCAGAGCCTCGTCGACGTCGAAGCCGATGCCGTCGTCCTCGATCGTGGCCTGCACGGCGTCGTGTCGCCGCTCGAGCGTGACGCGCGCGGTGGAGGCCCGGGAGTGCCGCACGACGTTGGAGAGCGCCTCCTGCACCACGCGGTAGATGACGAGCTCGGCCTCGGGCGTGAGCAGCCCGTCCAGTCGCTCCGCCACCAGGTGCACGTCGAATCCCGTCGCCTCGGAGAGCGAGCGGACGAACTCCTCGATGGCGGGCGTGAGGCCGAGCTCGGTGAGCGCTGGCGGCCGCAGCCCGCGCGCGTAGCGGCGCACGCCGTTCAGCGTGGCGACCAGTTGCTCCCGGAGCTCATCCATGCCCGCTTCGCGTGCGGCGGGGTCCTGTTCGCGGCGCAGCATGCTGAGCCGGATCAACAGCGCGGAGAGGCTCTGGGCGGTCTCGTCATGGAGCTCGCGCGCGATTCGCTTGCGCTCCTCTTCCTCGGCCCGGAGCGCGCGGGCGGCCACTTCCCGCAGCCGCAAGCGGGTGCTCTCCAACCCGTCGAGCATCGCGTTGAACGTCCGCGTCAGGCGCTCGAGTGCGCGGTCGGCAAGTGGCGAGATGGGCGCACGCGCCTCCAGGCGGCCGGTACGGACCTCTTCGGCCGTGCGTTCGAGCAGCTCCAGCGGCGAGAGGGCAAGGCGGATGATCACGGCGTTGACGCCGACGCTGAGGATCACGCCGGCGAGTGCGATGAGCCCGACCAGCTCGAGCGTGGAGCGCTCGGGCTGTGCGCGCGCGAACTCCGCGGCGAGCGCCACGCCGGCGGAAACAGCGGCGATGACGATCACGGAGTTGGCAATCAGGATCTTGGCGAACAGCGGCACGCGCAGCGCCGCGCGCAAGGGCCGGGGCGGTGTCCACGTGGCGGTGCGCTTCGCAGCCCGCCTCCGGGTAAGGCCGAGCATGGGCGGCTCCTCTCGCGGTCCCACCTACTGAAGTACCCGCGTGGCGGCTTCTTTCTCCACTCGCCGCGCCCGCCGGCCGGGCGGCCCGGCGAGGCCCGGACGGCGAGGCCATCGCGCGGGGCGTGTGCTTCCGGGATCGGGCCAGGCCCGGCCGGGACGGGGCTGGGCGGGCAGATGCGGCAAGACTCTGGACGCATTCCCCGGGCGACTATAGGATCGTGACAGTCGTGAACGGGTCCAGGGGGCGGGTGGGGACCGGGGTCGGGTCGCCAAGCCCGAACCGAGCCCGCCCCATCCGGCGGACCCGTGTGAAGTGTAGCCGCTGTTCCGGCGCTGGAGTCCCCCGCAACGGTGGGCACGGCGCCGGTTTGCCGTTTCGGGAACCCGTGACGCGGGAGCTGCCATGCCGATCACGTTCGAGGTCAACGGCGAGACCGTCACGGTGGATGTGGCGCCGGACACGCCCCTCCTCTGGGTGCTGCGGGACACCCTCGACCTCAAGGGCACGAAGTACGGCTGCGGCGCGGCCCAGTGCGGCGCGTGCACGGTCCACGTGAACGGCGCCCCCGCGCGCTCGTGCGTCCTTCCGGTGTCCGCGGTGGGGGGCGCGAAGGTCACGACGATCGAAGGGCTCTCGCCCGACGGTTCGCACCCGGTGCAGCGGGCGTGGCTCGAGCTGGACGTGCCACAGTGCGGCTACTGCCAGGCCGGGCAGATCATGGCGGCGGCCGCCCTGCTCGCCCGCACGCCGAACCCGACGGACGAGGACATCGACGCGGCGATGGACGGCAACCTCTGCCGGTGCGGCACGTACCTGCGCATCCGTGCGGCGATCCATCGCGCCGCGGAGATCGCGCGACCGACCCACACCGACGCGGCGAGTTCCCCGGCTCCCGCCGGCTCCGGCCGATCGAACGGGCGCGGCTCGTGAGGAGGCCCCATGGACAGCACGCTCGTGATCAGTCGGCGCAGGTTCCTGACGGTGACCGCTCTCGCGGGCGGCGGCCTGCTGCTCGGCGCGCGGCTCGGCGCGTCGGGGCTCGAGGCGTTCGGCGCAGAGTCCGCCACCGAGTTCGTGCCCAACGCCTACATCCGCATCACGCCCGATGGGGTGGTGACGATCATCGCGAAGAACCCGGAGATCGGGCAGGGCGTGAAGACGATGTTGCCCATGATCATCGCGGACGAGCTGGACGTGGACTGGCCGTCCGTGCGCGTCGAGCAGGCGAGCCTGGACACGGAGCGCTTCGAGCGGCAGATGGCCGGCGGCAGCACAGCCACGCCGATGAACTGGCTGCCGATGCGCCAGGTCGGCGCGGCCGCGCGGATGATGCTGGTGACGGCGGCGGCCCAGGTCTGGGGTGTGCCGGAGTCCGAATGCGCGACGCGCTCTGGCGCGGTCTACCACCCGCGCACCGGTCGCCGGCTGACGTACGGCGAGCTGGCGACGCGCGCCGCGTCGGTCCCGCCGCCGCCCCTGGATGCGGTGCGGCTGAAGGACCCGAAGGACTTCCGCATCATCGGCACGCCGGTCCCGGGCGTGGACAACGAGGCGATCGTCACGGGCAAGCCGCTGTTCGGCATCGACTTCACGCTGCCGGGCATGCTGTACGCCGTGTACGAGAAGTGCCCCGTCTTCGGCGGCAAGGTGGTGAGCGCCAACCTGGACGAGGTGCGCGCGCTGCCGGGCGTACGCCACGCCTTCATTGTCCGAGGCGGCAACGACCTGAGCGGGCTGCTGGACGGCGTCGCGATCGTGGCGGACACGTGGTGGCAGGCGCAGAGTGCGCGGCAGCGGCTGCGGGTGAAATGGGACGAGGGGCCGACGGCCGAGCAGAGCAGCGAGGGATTCGCGCGACAGGCCGCGGAGCTGGCGACCAGACCCCCGCAGCTCACACTCCGCCGCGATGGCGACGTGGACGCGGCGCTGGCCCGTGCGGCAAAGGTGGTGGAGGCGGCGTATTCGTACCCCTTCATCGCCCACGCGCCGCTGGAGCCGCAGAACTGCACGGCGCATTACCGCGACGGCAGGCTGGAGATCTGGGCGCCGACCCAGACGCCCGAGAGCGGACGCCGGCTGGTCGCCCGCACGCTGGGCATGGACGAGTCGGACATCACGATCCACCTGCTGCGGGCGGGCGGCGGGTTCGGCCGGCGGCTGTACAACGACGTGATGGTCGAGGCGGCGGCCATCGCGAAGGAGATCGGCGTGCCGGTCAAGCTGCTGTGGTCCCGCGAGGACGACATGCGCCACGACATGTACCGCCCCGCCGGGTTCCACTTCCTGAAGGGCGGCGTGGACGAGGAAGGGCGACTCATCGCGTGGCGGGATCACTTCATCTCTTTCGGTCAGGACGGTCAGTTTGCCTCCAGCGCGGGCATCGCCGAAGATGAGTTCCCGGGCCTGTTCGTCCCGAACTACGCTCTCGAAGCGTCGCTCATCCCGTTCGGCATCCCGACGGGTGCGCTGCGCGCGCCGGGCAGCAACGCGCTGGCGTTCGTCATCCAGTCGTTCATCGACGAGCTGGCGCACGCGGCCGGAAAGGACCCGGTCGAGTTCCGGCTGAGCATCCTCGACGCGGCGATGGAGGGCACGCGCTTCGACCCGGCGCGCATGCGCGGCGTGCTGGAGCTGGTCGCGGAGAAGTCGGGCTGGGGCACGCGGCAGAAGCAACTCCCGCCCGGCACGGGCATGGGCGTGGCGTTCCATTTCAGCCATCGCGGCTACTTCGCGGAGGTCGTGCAGGCGACGGTCGCTCGGGACGGAACGCTGAAGGTGGACAAGGTCTGGGTGGCGGGCGACGTCGGATCCCACATCATCAACCCGAGCAACGCCCTGAACAACGCGCAGGGCGCGGTGCTGGACGGGCTGGCCGAGGCGCTCGGGCAGGAGATCACCATCGAGCGCGGCCGTGCGGTGCAGAGCAACTTCCACGAGTTCCCGTTGCTCCGGCTCACCCAGGCGCCGCCGGAGATCGAGGTGCACTTCCTCAGGACGGACAACCCGCCCACAGGCCTGGGCGAGCCGCCGCTGCCGCCGGTGATCCCGGCGCTGTGCAACGCGATCTTCGCGGCCACGGGCAAGCGCATCCGCTCCCTGCCGCTGTCGAAGCACGATCTGAGCTGGAGCTGACCGCGCTCCGGTTCCAGCCGCCCGGGACGGCCGTGCCCGACCGCCCCCGCCGAGCCGAGAGGAGGTAGACCATGGACGACGCTTCGCGGGTCGCGCTCATCGCGTTCGGCCTCACTCTGCTCCTCGCCTCCCCCCGAGCCCTCTGCGGTCAGGACGCCGGGACACCGAACAGGCGGGGCGGTGTCCGGTACGGCGTCGCCCTGGCCGCCTCGGCGAGCGTGTCGCCGCTGGGTGAAGTGGCCGAACGGCACGGGATCCACGGCGTTCCGGGCCAACAGCTCGAAGTGCGGCTGCTCGCGCGGACGGCGAGCCACCGGATCTGGAGTCTGGCCCTCCTCCTGGACGAATTCCGTATCGGCCAGGACGTGGACTGGCAGACGAGCTACGCGTTCGACTACTCCTCCTGGAGCGTCGTGGTCGGATACCGGAGCGCTCGCAACGAGAGCGGCGTGAGGGCGCTCTATGGCGTGGATGCGGGCTGGGTGCGCTTCACGGCCGCGGCGCGTTCGATCGACTACAACACCGGAGCGCCGTACGCGTCACGCACGGCGAGCCACGGCGCGCTGCTCGGCCTCTGGGCCGGCCTCGCCTTCCCCGGCAGGTATTTCGTCACGGTGCCCCGGGTCCGGCTGGACCTGAACTTCCCCGACTTCGGAGGCGGCGACGGCTACAGCATCCTCCACCGCGAGTCGGATCTCGGAATGAAGTTCTCAGTCGGGGTGGCTCTCGAGCTCGCCGATCTGTACTGAGCACCGGAAGCCGAGCGGCGGCGCATCCTCACGCCGCCGTCCGATCACGCGCCACCCGGCTTGCCCGCCGCGACGCCAACGACCATCGCCGCGAAGTGGCCGGCCCGGCGGTAGCGGAGCCGGTCCTGCAGAGCGTAGAGCGGTGTGTCCGCCCAGCGCAGCGGCCGCGCGGCCGTCGTGTCCACGATCGCCTCACGCGTTCCAGACACTGCGTCGCCAGCCGTGGCGGTCAGCGCTCGTCCCCCGGGTGGCTACAGGTTCAGCAGCCGCATTGCCGGCTCCGGGTAGCGTGCACCGGCCGCGATCCCCTTCGGCGCGATCCGGTCGAGCCGGTCCAGATCCTCCTCCGTCAGCTCGATCTCGACGGCTGCCACGTTCTCCTCGAGCCGGTCGAGGCTACGGGTGCCGGGGATCGGGACGATGTGCCGCCCTCGGGCGAGTACCCACGCCAGCGCGAGCTGGGCAGGCGTGCACCCCTTCTCCTGCGCCATTTCCCGGACGGCGTCCACGATCCGGAGGTTCTTCTGGAAGTTCTCCCCCTGGAAGCGAGGGTTGTTGCGGCGCCAATCGTCAGGGGCGAGGTCGTCGATGCTGCGGATCGCGCCGGTGAGGAAACCGCGACCGAGCGGGCTGTACGCGACGAACGCGATGCCGAGCTCCTCGCACAGCTCCAGGAGACCGTCTTCCGGATCCCGCGTCCACAGAGAGTACTCGGTCTGGAGCGCCGTAATGGGATGCACCGCGTGGGCGCGCCGGATCGTCTCCGGCGCGGCCTCGGAGAGCCCGAGCCAGCGCACCTTGCCCTCGCGGACCAGCTCGGCCATCGCGCCCACCGTCTCCTCGATCGGCGTGTCGGGATCCACGCGATGCTGGTAGTAGAGATCGATCGTCTCGACGCCGAGCCGCCGGAGACTCGCCTCGCACGCCTGTTTCACGTACTCCGACCGGCCGTTGATCCCGAGGAACCGCCCGTCTGGCGCGCGGACGTTGCCGAACTTCGTCGCGATCACCGCCTGGTCCCGCTTGCCCTTCAGTGCCCGCCCCACCAGCTCCTCGTTGCGGCCCACGCCGTACATGTCGGCGGTGTCGAAGAAATTCACGCCCAGATCCAGCGCGCGCTGGATCACGGCAATGGACCGTTCGTCCTCGGCCGGGCCGTAGAAGTCGCTCATCCCCATGCAGCCGAGCCCGATCGCCGAGACCTCGGGGCCGTGCGTTCCGAGCTTCCGCATCTGCATCGGTTCTCCTCTCCGGTTCGGGTCTCCGCCGTTGCACCGTTGACCCGTATACTCTAGGCTTGATCGGGGTCGGGGATCAGGGACGCCGCATCATGGTATCCATACTCCCCCTCTCCGGAGGACCGACCCGTGCTCAGCGAAGAACGGCGCCAGGAGATCGCGAACTTCCTGCGCAGCCGCCGCGCGCGGCTCCAGCCGGAGCAGGTCGGGCTGCCCCGCGGCTCGCGACGGAGGACGCCGGGTCTACGCCGGGAGGAGGTGGCGGCGCTCGCCGGCGTCAGCACGGAGTGGTACACGTGGCTGGAGCAGGCGCGCGATGTGAGGCCATCCGAGGCCGTGCTGCAGCGGATCGCCGCCGCGTTGCGCCTCGAGCCCGGCGAGGCCCACCACCTGCTCACGCTCGCCGGCTACGACCGCAACGACCTCCGGAACGGCGGGTCCCCTCCCACCACCCTCAGTCCTCCAGTCCAGCGACTGCTCGACCAGCTGGAGCCGTGCCCGGCCTGGGTGTTCGGCGAACGCTGGGACATCCTGGGGTGGAACCGCGCCGCGACCGTCATCTGGGGCGACCTCGGAGCGTTGCAGGGGATCGAGCGGAACGCGATGTACCAGAGCTTCATGAGCCCGCGGCTGCGCCGGATGCTCGTGGACTGGGAGGCGCATGCGCGCAGCATGGTCGCGAAGCTGCGGCTCGCCCACGCGCGCCACGTGGATGACGCCTGGTTCAACGAGCTGATCCAGGTGCTGCGGGAGAACAGCGCCGAATTCGCCGCGTTCTGGGGCGCGCACGACGTGCAGCTCCCGCGCACCGGTGTGAAGGTCTACGAGCACCCCGAGGCGGGGCGCCTGGCATTCGATTACCTCCACCTCGACATCGTCGACGAGCGCCTCGCGGCGCTGCGCCTCATCGCATACATCCCGGTGCCGGGAACCGGCACGCGGGAGAGGGTGGAGCGCTTCCTTCAGCACGAGCCAGCCACCACGGCGGTGGCGTCATGAGCGCCAGCCGGTTCTGACGTCGGTGAGGCTGGGCCGCTCTCTGTGAGCGGATCCGCCTTTCCCGGCCGCTCTGTCCCATCCCCACGCACACCATCCGGCATTCCGCCCTCTCCATCCGAGGAGTGCCACTACCAGGATACGCGCTCCCTTATCCCCCACGCACGGTGAGGATACCGTCCTCCCGTGAATCCAGCGGTGCGTCGAGTCGAAGGTCGGGCCACGGCCACGGGTGGCCGAAGAGGCCAGTTCCGGGAGGCGGGCGAGCAGGTCTGCGGCACTTCGCCGCGAGTGGATCAGCCCGCACGAGGCGATCGCCTGCGCGATTCCCGCCACCAGCAACCTGGATCACCTGGTGGAAAACATGGGCGCCCTGCGCGGCCCGCTCCCCGATCGCGAAATGCGGCGAAGGGTCCGACGCATGGAATCCACCACGGGCTTCGACCGGATCGGGGAGATGCCCTGGTACCCGTGCGAGAGCTACCCTGGCCCGATCGCCCGCGCGCAGGCCCAAGTGCGGGCGCGCTCATGACACCGTCCACGGTCCAGCCGCAGGCGACCTCATGACGCGACCCGCAGGGGACTGCGAGCGCGCTCGTGACGCCCTGCGCGGTCGAGTCGCGAGTGCGCTCATGACGCGTCACCCGCGTGGCGCCCGATCGGTCGGACGCACGCGCCACGGTACCGGATGATCCGAAGGTCGAACACCATGCCCATCCATCGTTTTCCCGTGCTGATCCCGGCCGAGGGGGCGCTGCTCGCCGGCCGTATGCATCGCAATACCGACACCCGATGGAACCGCAGCCGGGCGTCGTCGCGAACGGAGGGGCGCAGCGGGCCGGCGCATTACGGGCCTGCGCCTGGCTTGGATCCACCAGGCAGGCGACGTGGATCTCGCCGCGGTCGCCGAAGCCGCTCGCGACGGCGGTCAGAGGGGCGGCCGCTGGACGGAGCGTTGCCGGTGCAGGTGCTCGGCCGAAGCTGATTGACCGGGCCGGCGGTGGAGCCGGGCTACGAGGGCGGCGACGCGCCTCGGGAATCGGTCGGCCATGCCACGACGGCCATGAGGCCTCACTGCATGCGCGCCCGCCCACCGCCGCGCGAAGTCATCCGCGCCTCAGGACCAGCTTGACGACGAGGTTCACGTCCGACTCGCCCTTCTCGACGATGACGAGCGTATCCCCGCGGGATGCCCAGGGTACCTCGGGATTGGCGGCGAACCCGAGATCGAGCTCACCCAGGTACCGGCCACTCGGCTCGAAGATGTCGAACAACCGTCCGGGTTCTCCCGGGCGCGATTCGATCTGGACCGCGATGTGGCCGTCCGCGAGAACGTTCACGGACTGTGCGATCTGTGGCCCCAGCTCGTAGGCGGAGAGAGCGATCCCCGCCACCCTCAGCTCGTCCCGTATCCTCCTGAGCTCCGCATCCTCGCGACGCGGCTGGCGGTGGCTGGACTCGATGAGGCGGAGCGTGTCCCCCTCCAGCGTGATGTTGGTCAGCCGGAGGCGGTTCGACTGCATGATCCAGAGCGTCCCGTCCGGTGCCAGCCCGTACAACCAGTGGGGCTGGAAATGCCGGGCGGCGTCCAACGCCTGTCTTGCGCGCGCCAGCTGCACGGGCGTCAGGGATGCGGCCGATGATGCCTCGGCCATCAGGGGTGGGAGGGTATCGACGTCGGCGCCGGTGCTATCCACGCGCAGGAACTGCACGGCGTACCGCCCGTCCCCGGTGCGGCCGGCCATCTGGTCGATGATGAAGCCGGCGGAGTCCATCCGCAGCGACTGGCTCCAGCCCAGCATCGAGGTGATGCGACGCGGAACCGTCTTGATCACGGCGCCGGTGGTATCGAGGACCGTGTAGCGGCGGTTCCACGCGTCGGTGACCCAGAGGCGGCTTCGATGATCCCACGCCATGCTGACCGGCCCCTCGAACTCGCCCGGGCCGCGACCCCGGCGTCCGATGTGCCGCTCGAACGCGCCATCCCTGCCGAGGACGACAATGTGCTGGTTGCCGAAATCGATGGCGTAGACCCTTCCGTCCGGCCCCATGCTCACATTCGTAATGCGCATGAACGCAAGACGCTCATCGTCCTCCAGCAGCACCGTCCCCGCACGCCACAGCACCTCGGCCCTCCACCCGTCGGCAGAACGCGCCGGTCCAGCGCGCCGATCATCCCTCCGCGCTCGGGCTGCGGGGCGGGCGTGCCGGCCCGTGCTCTCACCACGCGCCTCCAAGGGTGGGACCGCCGTCGCAGTCGGCTCGCTCGCCTTCTGGGCGACGGAATCCACCGCCGGCTCTCTGTCGGCGGACAGGCCGGCGCGGAGGTCTCGCTCGTTCTCCTGCACGACCTCGAGGGGTTCCGAAGCAGCTCGTGGAGCGCCGGCCTCGCATGCCAGGGGCACCAGAGCGAGCAGGCAAGCTCCCGCGATCCCGATGGACCCCGCCCTGTGCCCTCCGGTTGCTCCTCCGGCACGCACACCGAGACCGAGGAGGCGGCTGGAGGCATTCTTTTCGGGGGTCGCTCGTCGCGCGCGACGGAGTCCTGGTCGATGATCAGACGAAGAGGCGGGAGGCATAGCGTGCCACGAGTCGTAGGTCGGGACGACGATCATCCCGGCTCGGCAGCGAGCCGATGCACCGGGGGTCGGATCCGATCCATCCCCCGCGATTCACTGAGCCGTTGCAACCTGGTCGCCTTCCAGAACCACGGATGGCCGTTCCCTGCTCGGGTTGCTCTCGTCGAAACCCACTCTTCATGCTCGGGCGCGCGGGTTCCGAGTGCCGTCGCATGCCCAACCCGCTGAGTATCGTTCCGGGCATCGATACGGCTGCGCTGGCCCCCGACCGTTGGACGGAACGAGATGCGCTGTCAAGCGGGACCGACCCGCGCTCCTCGCTTGCTCCTGGCCGCAGCGCTCCTGGGCGTGCTGGGTCGTGCCGCCGCATCCGACGGCTCCAGCGGTGAGGCGGCTGAGCTATCGACCGAAGAGGTCCTGGCCACGCTCCAGGCGCTCGACGAGGCGGTGCGGCAGAAGGACACGGCAACGATCGCCGCAATGCTGACAGACAACTACGCCCACCTGAGCTCGAGGGGCGGCGTCCGTTCTCCGGACTGACCGCTGCGGGATCTGCTCGGCCATCCGCGTTACCGGCTGGATCACTCCGATCGGAGGGAGGTGCAGGTGTCGCTGTATGGCGCCGCGGCGGTGGTGAGCAGCCGGCGGCGCGGCGAGGGGACCTAAGACAGCGAGCCGATCCGCGACGGCCAGCCCTGCAGTCTCGTCATGGTGAAGGACCTCGGCGGAGCCGGTCCTGGACTAGACGCTCTCCGGAAGCCCTTCCCCCCTCGTCCGCCGGCCGACCAGGACGAGGCTGCTGATCAACACCATCGCCACGATGGTGTTGAGCACTTGCCCCCCAACGCGGGGAGCGCCAAAGAGAACGAGCCCGTTCAACAGTCCGTCCACCCAAAGAGCGATCGTGGCCCACACGCCCACGCGCCACCAGCGTTCCGGTTTCGTGAACAGGCCGACGCCCGCCCGCAGTCCCACGCCGGCGATCGACATCATGAGCAGCCCCAGGGCACGGACGCTGAGATCGCCGGCCAGGACCTCATTGGTGACGGCCGCTCCTTTGAGCAGCATCGCCACCCCTCCGAACAGCCGCACACCGCAGATCAGGATCAACAGCCCCGCTATCGTGAACCGCCCCCCTGCTCCGCCGCCCTTTCTGCCAACGCCTCCCATCAATCGGAACTCCTTTCAATCGCGACCGACCGAGCTATGGGCAGCATCTCCGGCCGATCCGGATGATCGATCGTCGAGAGGTACTCTCGCCGCTGCTCGGGGTCGGTGATCGCTCGAGTGAAGGAGTCGGTGTAGGCCTCGACGACTTCCCGGGTCACGCGTCGAGGCGCACGCGCGACGCCGTACATCTCCGACAACGTCCCCGCCTCGAGGACCCGAATGCGAAAGTCCGGGCCGGCCGCAGCCGGCCGCAATGTGGAGCGCGTCTCCCGACACGGCGAACGGCGTGCTGATCGTAAATGGAACGGGAACCTGGCTGTGACCCGTCCACACCCACACGGGTCCCGGCGCCAACGCCTGGGGAGCTCGCGCTCTCGTCGCAACGTCCATCTGGATCAGCTGCGATGTATCATCCAGGATCTGCCCGGGCTGGAGAGCTGCGGCCATGAAGACACACACCTCCCTGGCGAGGATGGCTCCGTCCGCGTCGATGCCGGCTGCCTGGATCGGCGCTTCGGCAGCCGACGCCATAGGGACGGTCCGCACGAGCATGCCATCCGCATCGAAGATCGTGAGCCGGCGTTGTCGTCATCCCAGACGGCCACAGAGCGCGGCAATGCACGGGCGATGTCGCAAGGACTCTTGCCCTCTCGACGCAAATGATCGAGTGGCCGCCATCAACCTCGGGTCGAACATGGCGCATGGCGGCCAAGGTTGGCAATACGGCACGGGCAAGCCTGGGTGGCGGAGCAGCTCGAGCCCCCGGGCTGTACGTCGGGCAGGAGCTTCTGCTGATGCGGCTCTGCCACACCGAAGGGCTGCGCCAGACCGCCCTCCCCGAGGGTTGGGCATCAAGCCGCCGACGCTCGACCGGAGGCTCTCCCGCCTGGAGGCCGCGGGGTTCGTCGAACGCCGTCAGGCCCCCGACGATGCGCGCGCAACGCCGACGTTGCCGACGTTGCTGACGCCCCGCGGCCGCGGCACGTGCGCGCAGCTCCGCGAGGTCTGGCGCCAGGCCGACGTCCTCCCCCGCGAAGCGCTGCCACCCGACGACGCTGCCGAGCGCGAGCGCCTCCTGGACGCGCTCGCGCGGGGTGTGTTCGTGGCCCGGTCGACGTCGACGGCCCATCAGCTACGTCGCGACCGATGACCTCGCCCGTCTGGCGGAGCTCGCGCTCAAAGATGCTCGGCAGGATCACGCGGTCGTCCCGATCGGCGGGCCGCGGGTCACGTACCGGGAACTCCTGCCGATCCTACCGGAGATCTGCGGCCGCGAGCTCCGCTTCGAGCGGCTGGACGTGGCGGCTGTTGCCATCGAGGGGGGCGCCGGCGAGGTGTACTCGATCGATCCTCGGCCGTCGGCCTCCCTCTCAAGACTGTGCAAGCGCTGGGCGACGGCCGTCTACTCTCGCTCGACAAAGACACGTCCATGCTCAGGTCCCGAACGCTCAAGCGCAGACGGCGGAGGGTCCTGGTCGTCGCCTGCCTGCTCGTGGCGGCAGCCGCAATGGGCTCCGCCGCGATCGAGCCGTCGAACGACCGCGACTGGCGCCCGGAGCAGGCGGTGCTGCCGGAGATCACGTTCGAGGGCGACGTCGTCCGGATCCGCAACGTCCGCGACTCCAGGCACCACGCGGACGGCAGCGCCACGCCCGCCTACGACGACCGCACGTAACTCCTGCGCAAGATCGAGCGTGTGTGGTTCGGGGTGTCGCCGTTCGGGGCGAACCGGCGCGGACCGGCGCACGTGTTCCCCTCATTCGGCTCCTCGGACTCGCAATACGTTGCGATCTCCGTCGAGGCGAGGAAGGAGGTGGGCGAGGAGTACTCGGTCTGGAAGGGGCTACTGAAGCGCTACGAGCTGATGTACGTGATCGCCGACGAACACGATGTCATCCCCTTGCGGACCGAGGTCTGGGGCGACCCGGTGCACCTCTACCCCACGCGTGCGACGCCGGAACAGGCGCGGCAGATCTTCGTGCGGATGCTCGAGCGCGCGGAAGCGTTGCGCACGCGGCCGGTGTTCTACAACACGGTGAGCAACAACTGCACGAGCAACATCGTGGAGCCGATCAACGAGATCGCGACGCGTCGCATCCGCTTCGGCCTGGACCTCCTGCTGCCGGGCTACTCGGATGCCCGCGCACACCGGTTGGGCCTGCTCGACACCGACCCGCCGCTGGAAGAGGCCCGGCGCGTGTCCCTCGTGAACGATCGGGTGGCGGCGGCGCTCGACGAGGCGGAATTCTCGCTGCGGATCCGGGGGCTGTAGTCCTTTTCGTACACGACTCACGACGCAGAACCCCCGGCGACCCGGACCCGGTCCGGACGCCGGGGTTCTCGCCACTGGCGAGAGACGCGCCGTTCGGTTCGGGGCTCTCGCGGCGGAGAGCCGACCGTCGTCTCCCTTCCCTTCCTCGCCGCGCGGTCTGCGGCTCGGGCGCCCCTGGCCCGGGGGCATTCGCTCGGCTGCGCCAGCGACCTCGCAGCCTGCCCGCCGGGAACCGAACCTTCCCGGCGAGCGCGTCCTCCGGAAGGCGTCCCCTCCGGAGGATCCGCGCCGTCGGTCCGAGGACCGCCCCACCGCACGACGCGTGTGTCCGCACGGTCGCCCCGCGGTTCGGCCCGCGCACGTCTTTGGTCGGACACTGTAAGATGCTGTATCGCAACGAGTTGTATCAGTCGACGCCAGGAATCCGGATTCCGGCTCCGCGCCCGTCCCCGCAACGCTCACGGGCGCAGACGCTTGGCCGTTTGTAACAATTTCAATCCACGCTCAACTACCGCTTCTCCACCGTCCGCACGGGAGATTTCCACGGCGAGGCGACACTTATCCACAGAAAACGTGGAAAAGGGGACTGGTGGAGGCGCCGGGGGCGTGCCGGGCCGTCGTGGGCAGCGACCGCGGCGAAGCTCCGTACTCGTTGGTCGCCGAAGCCCCGTGTTGGGGCGTTCGCCGCGTCGGGCGCGGCAAAGATCCATCCCACGGCGGGCTCGCCGTTCGGGGTTGGATCCCAGCCGCGTCGCACCCGGCCAAACTCCACCCTCCGGCATCACGACTGCCGCCACCATGGACGTTGACCGTGGCGAAGCCTGTGGCGCCATCGGCTTCAACGGCCGGGGCCCCACTGCCAACGCCCGCGATCCCGCGCCGCCCGGCGGGCTTGCCGCGCGTCGCGTGGCCAGGCCCCGTCGCATCGCGTAGCGAGATCCCGTCATGTCGTCTGGCGAGCTCCCGTCGCGTCGTGCTGCGCGATCCCATGGCCCGGCGGAGTCGGTCGTCTCGCGTTGCGGCGGCACCGATTGGGGACACGTCCACGCGCTTCATCGACCGGGCACCCAGGTCCTCTCGGGAGACCGCTCGCCTGCCGGTCACGGCGAGGCGCTCGCCGGCCGGCGGCCCCTCCACCGAGCATCGCGGCCCGCCCCGGTCCATGCCGGCCATTGCGCACGCGCCGGCGCGGCCCCATGCTGCCACCGTCGCTGGCGGCGAGGTGCGCGTCCCACCGACGGCGAGGCCCACCCCTTCCCTTTCGATCCGGAGGCGAGCGTGAGCACGACGGCCACCTTCCCCGCGTGGGCGGAGCGGGTCCAGGCGGTGACCAAGGCGCAGTTCCTGGACCTCTACGAGGCCGAACACGCAACGACGATGAAAGTCTTGCGCGCCTACCCGCGGGACGAGCTGGACTTCAAGCCGCATCCGCGGAGCAACACCGCGAGGGAACTGGCGTGGCTCTTCGTGCTCGAGCGGCAGCTCGGGAAGATGGTGTTCCAGGACGCGTTCGCGAACGGCGTCCCCGCTGGCCAGGCGCCGCCATCGCCGCCGGAGTCGTGGGACGAGCTGCTCGCCGTCCTCGAGCAGGCGCACCGCGAGTTCGGCGACCTGGTCCGCGGCATGTCGGAGGAGCAGCTCTCCGAGAGAGTCCACTTCATGGTCGCGCCGAAGACGCTGGGCCTCGTCCCGCGCCTGTGGTTCGCGTGGTTCCTCCTGCACGATGAGATCCATCATCGCGGGCAGTTCTCGGTCTACCTCCGCATGGTGGGCGGGAAGGTGCCGTCGATCTACGGCCCGAGCGCGGACGAGCCCTGGATCTGAAGAGCCGACGATGCCGGAGCGCGAGCCCGGCGGCGGGTCTGGCCCCGAACGGAGGCCAACCGCCCCGGGCTCCGCTCCGTGCCCTTCACCCGGCCGGCCAGCGCGGTCATTCCTCGTGCGCCCGTCGTTCTCCTTCCCCCTGCTCCGGCCTCACCAGCACCTTGTCGATGCGGAATCCGTCGAGGTCGACGACCTCGAAGCAGTAGCCGCCGTCCACGAAGCGCTCGCCGGGCATCGGCACCCGTCCGAAGCGCTGCAGGATGAAGCCGCCGACCGTGCGGTAGCCCTCGGGCATCGCGAAGCGCTCTTCCTCCACGCCCAGGAAGCGGCGGAGCTCATCCATCGGGAGCGCCGCGTCCACGAGCAGTGAGCCGTCCTCGCGCATCGTGATGCGCGGGGGCCCGGGCTCGATCTGGCCGACGATGCCCTCCAGGATGTCGCTCGGCGTGACGATGCCCGTGATGCCGCCGTACTCGTCGAGCAGGATGGCGAGATGGATGCCGGTGCTGCGGAAGCGCTCGAGCAGGTTCAGGACGAGCATGGACTCGGGAAGGAACAGTGGCTTGCGCAGCCGGCGCCGGATGTCCAGCGGCTCGCCGGCGGCGAGGTCGGCCCACAGGTCGCGGACATCGACGACGCCCAACACGTGATCGAGCTCGCCTTCGCAGACGAGGTATCGGGTGTGTGGATGCCGGATCGTGGTGCGGATCGTCTCTTCGACGGGGTCGTCGACGTCGAGCCAGACGATCCTGTTGCGGGGCGTCATCACGGTCTCGGCGGTCTCGTCCGCGAGCCAGAACACGCGCTCGACGACCTCGAGTTCGGCCTGGCGGAACACGCCCGCGCGCGTGCCCTCGGCGAGGAGCGCCGCGATCTCCTCCTCCGTGACCGTCGGCTCGCGCCGCGGCCCGATGCCGAGCAGCCGGACCACCGCCTCGGTCGAGACGCTCATGAGCCACACCGCCGGCCGGGCCACGATGGCGAGCCCGTGCATGAGCGGCGCGACGAGTCCCGCGATGCGCTCGGGGCTGTGGAGCGCGATCCGTTTGGGAACCAGCTCACCCAGGAGCAGCGAGACGTAGGTGACGCCGACGACGACCACGCCGACCGCGAGGGGCAACGCGTACGGCCGCAGCGCGGGCACCTGCCGGAGCAGCTCTGCGAGGGGCTGTGCGATCGTGGCCGCGCTGAACGCGCCGGTGAAGACACCGACCAACGTGATGCCGATCTGGACCGTGGCGAGGAAGCGGCTCGGCGATTCGGCGAGCTCGAGTACGCGTCGCGCCTTCGGGTCGCCCTCGGCCGCGCTCACGCGCAGGCGCGACTTGCGCGCGGTGACCACGGCGATCTCGGACATGGCGAACAACCCGTTCGCCAGGATGAGGAGCAGGATGAGCACCAGTGAGATCGTCAACACGGGACGCCGCTCGCGCCAGGGGTGGATGTCTCTCGACGGCAGCGCCGCCCTCCGACCGTGCCTCTCGGTGACGCGCCGGGGCCTCGCCTGCAAGGTCGATGCGCGGGGCGGACGATGACGACTCCGCCCGGAGGGGGACAGGGGGTATCCGGCAGCGGGGGTGGCGAGGGGGGAGGAGGGCGGCGGCGGGGTGGGCGGGAGGGTGGGGCGGGGCGAGGGGGTGACGAAGTCGACGCCCCGCCCCGCCCTGCCCGGGCCTACATCGCCTTCAACGCCGCGACCAGCTTGGTCAGCGACTCCCGTGCGTCGCCAAACAGCATCCGCGTATTGTCGTGATAGAACAGCTCGTTGTCGATGCCGGCGAAGCCGGGGTTCATGGAGCGCTTCATCACGATCACGTTCTTCGCGCGATCCACGTCCAGGATGGGCATGCCGTAGATCGGGCTGTTCGGGTCGTGTCGCGCCGCCGGGTTGACGACGTCATTGGCGCCGATGACCACAGCGACGTCCGTGCGCTCGAACTCGGGGTTGATGCGCTCCATCTCGTAGAGCTTGTCGTACGGGACGTTCGCTTCGGCGAGCAGGACGTTCATGTGTCCCGGCATCCGCCCGGCCACGGGGTGGATGGCGTACTTCACATCCACGCCCCGCTGCTCGAGCAGGTCGGCGAGCTCACGCACGTTGTGCTGCGCTTGTGAAACGGCCAGGCCGTAGCCGGGCACGATGATGACGGAGCGCGAGTAGGCGAGCAGGATGGCCGCGTCCTCGGGAGTGATGTCCTTGACGGTCCTGCCGTCCATCGCCGCACCGGCGCCGGCCGCCATCGGGGTCGCGCCGAACGCGCCGAACAGCACGTTGGTGAGCGACCGGTTCATGGCGCGGCACATGATGTTGGTGAGGATCAGCCCGGACGCGCCGACCAGCGCGCCACTGACGATGAGCACGTTGTTGTGCAGCAGGAACCCGGTCGCGGCCGCGGCGATGCCCGAGTAGGAGTTCAGCAGCGCGATCACGACGGGCATGTCGGCGCCGCCGATCGGGATGACGAGCAGCACGCCGAGGACCAGGCAGAGCGCGGCGAAGGTCGCGAACAGTCCTGGCGCCGGATCGGCCGGGATGAGGTACACCCCGAGCGCCAGGATGACGAGGCCGAGCAGCGCGTTGATCGTCTTCTGGAGCGGGTAGGTGACGGCGCGGCCGGTCATGAGCTCCTGTAGCTTCGCGAACGCGACCATGCTGCCCGAGAACGTCACCGTGCCGACCAGAACGCTCACCATGATGGTGGTCTGCACGTCGGCACTCGTGACGGTGGCGCCGCTGGCGAAGCGGAGATACTCATCGGCTGCGACGAGCGCGGAGGCTGCGCCGCCGAAGCCGTTGAGCAGGCCGACCATCTGCGGCATCGCCGTCATCTTGACCGTGCGGGCGAGGATGGCGCCGATCAACCCGCCGAGGACCAGTCCGGCGATGATCCAGGTGAAGGAGAGGATCTGGCGGTCGAGCAGCGTGACGGCGACGGCGATGAGCATGCCGGTGGCGCCGAGCACGTTGCCTGAGCGCGCGGTCTTTGGAGAGCTGAGCCGTTTGAGTCCGACGATGAAGAGCGTCGCCGCGACGAGGTATGCCGCGTCAATGACGAGCGACAGCGCGGCCCCTTGGGATTGCGCGATCATTGGGCACCGTCCTGCCGCTTCTTGAACATCTGGAGCATCCGGTCAGTGACCATGAAGCCGCCGACCACGTTGATGGTCGCGAGCACGACCGCCGCGACGCCGATCACGGTGCTGACCGGCGACTCGAGGCGCCCCGCGACGAGGACGGCCCCGACCAGGGTGATGCCGGAGATCGCGTTGGATCCGGACATCAGCGGCGTGTGCAGGATCTGGGGGACCTTGGTGATGACCTCGAATCCGACGAACATCGCGAGGACGAACACGTACAGCGCGATGAGCAGGCTTTGCAGCTCCAGCATGGCGACTCCTCGGAATTGGGGGCATCAGCCGGCGGCGCTCGCGGATTCCCGCGGTTTGCCGTAGACCACCTCTCCGCCGTGCGTCACGCAGCACTGGCGGGTGATCTCGTCGTCGAAATCGAGCGCTAGCGCGCCGTCCTTCACGAGGTGGAGGAGCAGCGCGGCGATGTTCCGGGAGTACATCTGGCTCGCGTGCGTGGGCAGCGAAGCGGCGGCGTTGGTGAAGCCCACGATGGTCACGCCGTTGCGTTCCACCTGCTTGCCGGGCTCGGTCAGCTCGCAATTGCCGCCGGTATCCGCGGCGAGGTCGACGATCACGGAGCCGGGGCGCATGGCGTCGACCATCGCGGCGGTGATGAGACGAGGCGCGGGCTTACCGGGCACCTGTGCGGTGGTGATGACGACGTCGGCCTCGGCGACGAGCCGGGTAAGGAGCTCGCGTTCCTTCTTCTCGACGTCCTCGGAGACCTGCTTGGCGTAGCCGCTCACGTCCTCGGCCTCCTCCAGGGTGAGACCGACGAACGTCGCGCCGAGACTCTCGACCTGCTCCTTGGCGGCGGGACGGATGTCGAACGCCTGGACGACGGCGCCGAGCCGTCGTGCCGTGGCGATCGCCTGGAGCCCCGCGACGCCCGCGCCGAGCACGAGCACCCGAGCGGGCGGGATGGTGCCCGCGGCGGTCATGAGCATCGGGAAGAACTTCCCGATGGCGTTGGCGCCGATCAGCGCCGCCTTGTAGCCGGCGACGGTCGCCTGCGAAGAGAGCGCATCCATCTTCTGCGCACGGGTGATGCGCGGGATGAGCTCCATGGCAAACGCGGTGACGCGGCGTGCGGCGAGTCGTTCGAGCAGCGAGGGGTTGGCCGATGGAGAGAGGAACGAGATCAGTGCGGCGCCTTCCGGGATCCGGTCGGCCTCGTCGTCCAGGGGCCGCTGCACTTTGAGCACGACGTCGGCTCCGGCGTAGACCTCGGCCGGGCCAGCGGCGATGGCCGCGCCCGCTTCACGGTAGGCGTCGTCGGAGAAACCAGCGGCGGCGCCGGCGCCCGACTCGACGGTGACGTTCAGGCCGGCGTTGGTGAGCTGGCTGATCGTCTCGGGAACCAGCGCGACTCGCGTCTCGCCGGGCAGGACTTCCTTGGGAACGGCGACGTTCATGGGCATCCCTCCAGCGGACCGGCTCCGGCGCCGGCGCCCTGCCGGCGCGTCTCCCATTGGGGCAATGTAAGCGGCGCGCAGACTTCCACAAGTCGGCGCGCCGCCGTGTGGGCCGGGCGGAGCTCAGAACAGGATGCCGATGGCAAGGGCGTCGCGGTCGCCGCCCAACGTGATGCCGAAGCGGATCGTCCAGCCCTGACGCAGCGCGACGTCGACGCCGAGGTCGATCGCGAAGTCGAGATCGAGGTCGTCATTGCCGAAGCAACCGCGTCTACCCGGGAAGTCATCGTCATCGCCGAGGCACGCATCCACCATCAGACGGGGCGTGCCGTAGGGCGTGAACGTCGCGCCTTCGGCGGGCAGCGTGCGGCCGAGCGTGACGCCGAACGGGAAGCTGAGGAGCACGTTGTTCTCGGCGGACAGCCCTACGCCCACGACCCACGAGGCGTCCAGAGGGAAGTCTGCCGAAGCGCGGGCCAGCGTGCCGCTGAAGTCTACGCCGCCGAAGACCGCGAGGTCGTTGTCGAAGTCCTGCTCGGCGAGGCCGAAGCGGAGCCCGAAGGAGCGCGTGCCCCGCCACGTCGCCATCACCCCGAGATCTCCGAACGCCGCCTCCATCAGGTACAGACCGAAGCCGTTGGCCGGCCGCGGCGGCAACAGCATGGGCGAGTCCCACGCCACCTGCGCGGCTGCGCCGCTGGCGCTCCACACGGTCAACGCGAGCACGAGGCCCGCGAGTCGCTTCCTCATCGAACTCCTCCAAGTCCTTCAACCATGCCTGATCCTGCGCCCGCCCATCCCGCCGCCCGATCGGCGGCCTCGCCACGCGCCCGGGCGCGCTCGCGCGCGGCGTCACACATTCCCTACGGCGCGTGAACCGGCGTTCCGGTCACACCACCGCATCCGCCCCGATCGCGACCCGCATCGACGGCTCGACAGGCTCCGCCGCCAGAATCGGCGTTGTCACGGGAGCGTCAGCCCTCTCCCCGGGTGCGCGGCACCAGCGCGACCACGCGCACGGGGCCGCCCGAGCCGCCTTCGATCTTCATCGGCAGCGCGATCACGATGGCACCCGTGGGCGGGAGCTGGTCCAGATTGGTGAGGTTCTCGAGGCCGGGCACGTCCGCCGCTGCTGCGATGCGGTGCACGATGAAGTCCTGAGACGCGCCGTAGTCGATCGATGCGACGTCGGCGCCCAAGGCCGCCACGCGCCGCTCCTCCACCAGGATCCTCGCCGCCTCCTCGCCGTACGAGGGGAAGTGGAGGTTCGACGCATCGCCGGGCGTGTCATCCCCCAGGTAGGCGCGCGCATCCGGCCAGCGGCTGCTCCAACCGGTGCGGAGCAGCACGATGGTTCCCGGCTGGATCGTGCCGTGGAGCCGCTCGAACGCCGTGATGTCCGAGGGTTGGAGTCGGTAGTCCGGGTCGTTCGCCGCCTGCGCCGTGATGTCGATGACGACGGCGGGCGCGATCAGCTTTTCCAGCGGGATCTGGTCCGCCGTGAGGCGGCCTTCGGCGAAGTGGATCGGCGCGTCGAGGTGCGTGCCGCCGTGCTCCGGCGAGGAGAAGGCGTTCGCCGAGTAGAACCAGCCGCCCGGCGTCGGGCCGTAGGCGAGCCGCTCGAGCTCGAACTTCGTCGGCGACGTCGGCCAGTACAGCGTCTCGGCGTTGTACGGGTGCGTCAGGTCGACGATCCGGTAACCGGACAGGTCCGGGGTGGCTCGCGGGGCGTTGCCACACGCCAGCGCCACGGCGGCCAGGACGAGCGGGAGGTGGCGTCGCATGGTACGGCTCCGTCGAGTTGCCGGTTCTGCGGGCCGTGTGTGTCGCAATAGGCGACGTCCGCGGCGAGTCGTCAAGGGTCATGCGAGGCGCCCGGTGCGGACCAGCCAGGTGCGGGCGTGGGCTCGCGTGGCGATCGCCGTGTCATCGATCCATGCGCCCTCGACTGCGAAGAGGCTCGGCACGGCGGTTCCTCCGAGCCGCGAGGGGACTCGGCGCGGGCGCTCCGGCGGTGGGCGAGCCGAACGGACCGCGAGCGTGGTCGGTAGGGCGTGTTCTGGGTGTTCGGTAGGGGGCGCTGCGCCGACGGAGATCCGCGCAGGCGTCTACCGGCGACGGCGGCGAACGTGGTGTGGAGCGACGGGGGCGCCGGGCGGCCGCGTGCGTGCGCGCGCTCCCGGCCCGTGCACGTCCACGACCCCGAACGCGCGACGGCTCACACTCCCGAGCGCAGCAGCGCCGGCAGCTCGCGGATGCTCTCGAGGCGGACGAACTCGCGCCCCCGGAGGTCCTCCTCGTCCACCACCTCGAAGGAGCAGGTGAGGGGGTACGGGATGTGGACGCCGACGCCGCCGATCTCGAGCACGGGCAGCACGTCGGAGCGCAGGGAGTTGCCCGCCATGAGGAAGCGCCGCGGCTCGACGCCGTGGCGGGCGGTGAGCATGCGGTAGCAGCGCGCGTCCTTCTCCGTCACGATCTCGACGGCGGAGAAGTAGTCGCCGAGGCCGGAGCGGGCGAGCTTGCTCTCCTGGTCGTACAGGTCGCCCTTGGTCACCAGCATCAGGCGGTGCCGCTCGGCCAGCTCGCGCACCGCGTCCGCCGCGCCGTCCAGCAGCTCGACCGGATGCTCGAGCATCTCTCGGCCCCAATCCAGAATGCGCTGGAGGTCCGACCCGCTGATCCGGCCCTCGGTCAGCTCGATCGCGGTCTCGATCATGGAGAGCGTGAAGCCCTTCACGCCGTAGCCGAAGTGGCGGAGGTTGCGCTTCTCGGTCTCGATCAGCCGCTGCTCGATCCACTCGGCGTCGTGGTAGGGCGCGAGCAGCTCGCGGAAACGCTCCTGCACCGCCTTGAAGACGGGTTCGTTGTGCCAGAGCGTGTCGTCGGCGTCGAGGGCGATGATGTCGACTTCCAGTGGCATCGAGCGGGTGCTCCGGAACGGGTGATCACGACACGGGACCGGCGTTTCTCGCGAGACGGCCCCGCCCGGGCGGCCAAGGCGCGTGGGCGGCGCCCCTCGCGACACGGCTCGCCACGGGCGGCCGGGACCCGCCGCTGACGCCGCTCAGGAGGCGGCGCGGCCCCGGGTCGGACGCGAGAGATCGCGCGGCCGATCCCGCGGCCAATGCAACGGCGCGGCCCGCCTCAGGCGCGGGCAGTGGTCCCGCAACCGGCGCGAGGGCGCGGCGAACTTCCCGTCTCGCGCCGTCCGGGCCGGGCATGTTTGGACATTGACCGCGCCCGGGGCGGCGAAGTTCCATCGCCCGCGGCGCGGGAGCGACCGAGCTGGAGGTTGGCCGCCTCCGGCGCGGTAAAGGTCCAACCCGCCCACGCAGGTGCGGACGAGGCGGGAAGTTGTCCGCGCCCGCCACGTCGAAGCCCCAGGGCGCCCAGGTGCGCGCGGGCATCCAGGGCGCGGGCTTGGGCTTGAGGATCAAGGCGCCCGAGCGTCCGGCGCACGCGCGAGTGTCCAGTCGCCCGAGCGTCGTCGGCGCGCACGAGTCTCCAGCCGCGCGTCCGGGGCGCGTACGAGTGCCCAGGCGCCCGCGGGCGGCGGGGGCCTGAGCGCCCGGGGCCACGCGGTTCCCTGCGGTTCCCTGACGACGGCACCCAGGCCGCCCCGGCGGGGCTACGGCGCCTCCGGATCCGCCCGGCGCGGCGAGAACGTCGGCCGAGCGTCGGATCTCGCGGCCCAGGACCCGCTCGTGCGCCCTGGGGACGACCGCAGGAACCACGGATCCTGCCCCTCGTTGCCCGGGAATCTACCGCGCCGCCGTGGGGCTGCGGTAGCCGCCCTGGCCGTGACCGGCCTCGCGGGGGACCCGAGCCGCCGCGCGGCACCGGTACGCGGGCCGCCCGTACGGGTGGGCGGTCGCGAGCCGTTCGATGCGCCGGCTGGCGGTCACGGGCGCGCCCCACAGCGCGGCCGAGGGGAGAGGCCGCCGCAGCCGGCCCGCTGCGGCGTGCGGCGCGCCGCACCCGAGCCAGCCGGCGCCTCCGGCCAAGAGCCTTGACCCGGCGGGGTCCGCGCCGCTAACGTTCGGCTCAGCGGCGTACCGCTCCCCCGGAGACCCGGCCGCCGTGCCGGTGACCGATTCCCACCTGGATCCGGGGGACCTCCACCATGCGAGCCACCCACGGGAAGACGCGGGCGTCTTTCCTGCTCACGGTGCTCCTCATCCTGTATCTGCTGGCCGTGCTGCCGAGCGCCGCGCACGCCCAGTGGGGCGCGGAGCTGCGCACGCAGGTCGGCTTCGGCGGCGACGCGCTGCCCAGAGTCACCTACTCCGACGGCAGCTCGTCCGACCTGACCCTGGGCAAGCTGTTCACCGTGACGCTCGGCCCGTCGTACGCGTTTTGGCGTTCCGGGCGCAGCGCGCTCGTGCTCCAGGCCATGGCCGGCTGGTCCCGGTGGAGCACGGGCCCGAAGGATTCGGACGACCGGCTCGAGATCAACCGGTTCCCGCTCGAAGCGCTGGCGCTGTACACGCGGCGCACCGGCTACAAGGGGTGGGTCCTGCGGCTGGGCGGCGGCGGCGTCTACCACATCGGCGGCGGCGTCCGCGGGCGTGGCGGCCTGGACGGCTACAGGCTCGACATTGACACCGCCTTCGGCCTGGCGGGCGAGGTGTCGGTGGTGTCGCGCGGGCTCTCGCTCGGCGTGCGCTACACGCACATCCGGCCGGTGGTCGAGGGCGTGGACATGGACGGATCGTCCGTCGGCGTGTTCGTCTCGCTGGTGCCCGCGCAGTAGACCGGACCGGGAGCCCACGCAGGAGACCGGACCGGGAGCCCACGCAGGAGACGGGACCGGTGGGCCGAGCCGGGCGGCCCCCGACCCTGTCGGGCGGGCGAGCCCCGAAGCCCAGCCGAGGTGGGACGGCCTGCGGGCCGATGGAGTGGGCCGGCTCGCCGGGCCGCGGGACGGCGGTGTAGGGGCAGGCGACCACCTCTGCCCAGCCCGGGCGCGGCGAAGTTCCGCTGTCGCGGGCCGCGCTCGCGGTGCGTGGGAAGTTCGCCGCCTCGGGCGCGGTCATGTTCCATACTTCGTCCACCCGGGCGCGGCGCCCTGGACGTTCGCCGCCCTGGAACCGGTCAATCTCCACCGAGCCCGGCGGCGCCGGCGCGAAACGGGAAGTATGCCGCGCCCGAAGTCTGCCGCGCCCGCGGCGTCTCCGTCATCCCGTCGTCGCGCCGAGTCCTCCACCGCCCCTGCGTGCGCCGCGCCGGCGCCTATCTGCGCGCCTCAGCGGCGCCCGTTTCCCCTCCCCCGATCAGGCGCCGGCACGGGACCTTCCCCTGCTCCTCCTCACCAGCGGAGCCGACACCTCGCCAGCGGCCCTGACACCGGTCCGGGCGACCTACCAACCTGCAGCGGCTGACCGCACGTCGAGGTCGTCTCGCGTGAAAAGGCCGTCGTTCGTGGGTATACGACGACGTCGTGCGTCGGGCGGCGTCGCCCCGTGATCGCGTTCGCGGCGGGCGCCGGCCACCCGGAGATCGCGCCCGAGCGCGAGAAGGTGCCGGCCGCCCGGAGACCGCGCCCGAACGGGGGCATCGCGGGTGGTGGGTAGTTTGCGCCAGAACGGGACCGGGCGCTGGCCGTCCGCGGCTTGCGCCCGAGCGGGCGCGGGTCACGGGTGCGCCTGCACTTCGAGCGCAAGATCCGGATGGCGCAGGGGTGAGCGGGTGCTAGATTGCGGCCGGGGCGAGCGATCACGTCGTCGGGGGTGGACCCGTCATGCGAGCAGAGAGACAAGCCGCGAACGGCCGGCGGACGCCGGGCCCGCGCCACGCGCTCGTCGAGCCGGACGAGGCGTGGGCGGCCGTGTTGCGCCGTGACCCGGGCGCGGACGGCCGGTTCGTCTACGCCGTCGCGACGACGCGCGTCTACTGCCGGCCCGTGTGCCCGGCGCGGCGGCCGCGGCGGGAGCACGTGTCGTTCTTCCCGAGCCCGGCCGAGGCCGAGGCCGCGGGCTACCGCCCGTGCCGCCGGTGCCGGCCGGACCGCAATGGGCCTTCTGCGGCGGCCGCGTGCGTCGGGCGCGCGAAGGAGTACCTCGATGCGCATCTCGACGAGACGGTGACGCTCGAGCAGCTCGGCCGCGTCGCGTACATGAGCCCGTTCCACCTCCAGCGCAGCTTCAAGCGGCTGCTGGGCGTGACGCCGCGGGAGTACGTGCGCGCGCGGCGCGCCGAGCGGCTGAAGCAGCGTCTGCGTGCCGGCGACACGGTGAGCCGCGCGACGTTCGAGGCCGGCTACGGTTCCGGCAGCCGAGTGTACGAGCGTGCTGGTGAGGAGCTGGGGATGACGCCGGGAACGTACGGGCGCGGCGGCGCGGGCGAGACGATCCGGTACACGACGGTCGCCACGTCGCTCGGGCGGATGCTGGTCGCCGCCACGGCGCGGGGCGTTTGCTCTGTCGCGTTCGGAGAGAGCGCCGCGGAGCTGGAGGCAGAGCTCCGGCGCGAGTTCCCGCGGGCGTCGCTGGTGCGCGCGTCGGATGAGCTGAGCGCCTGGGTGCAGGCCGTCGTCGCGCTGGTGGAAGGCGAGGTGGCGCGGGTGGACGTGCCGCTGGACCTCCGCGCGACCGCGTTCCAGCAGCGCGTGTGGAAGGCGCTGCGCGAGATCCCGCCGGGCGAGACGCGGACGTACGGCGAGGTGGCGAGGGCGATCGGCGCGCCGCGGGCGGCGCGCGCCGTGGCGCGGGCGTGCGCGACCAACCCGGTGGCGGTGGTGGTGCCGTGCCACCGGGTCGTGCCGGCGGGGTCCGGGGCCGATGTGGGCGGGTATCGGTGGGGAGTCGAGCGGAAGCGGAAGCTGCTCGAGCGGGAGGCGGCAGCGCGGGCGGGCGGCGCGGGTGGCGGAGGGCACAGGGCACGGGAGGGCGATTCCGGGCGGGTGAGCTGAGGATGGTGTGGGGAGGCGGGCGCAGGCGATGGCCACGGTAGCGACCGGGCGTAGGACCGGGCGGGCGCGGCCGGGCGGTGGGAGGAGGCGGGAGGGGCGGGTCGGCGGAGATCGGCAGCTCCCGTGGGGGTCACACGGCCTGGGAGGGGGCGCGGGCGCTGGCGACCTCGGGCGCCGGCAGCGAACAGCGGCACGGTCCGTGCTGCCGGTGGCGCCGCAGCGCCCCTCGGCGGCCCGAAGTCCGCGCAGCGGGCGTGTTTGCGCAGTGCCGCCCACGGTTCGGCATAGCCCGGATGGGTTGAACCGGCGGCGCCGCGGGGTTATCTTTAGGATTCACGGGACGTGGCGCAGCCCGGTAGCGCACCTGAATGGGGTTCAGGGGGTCGCCGGTTCAAATCCGGCCGTCCCGACTGGCTAAGCGAAAGCCCGGCAAGCACTTAGCGGCCGGGCTTTTCGTATTCTCCGAGTGCCGGCTTCCGCTGGCACTACGCTTAGCACTACAGCCAGGAGCACGAGCAGCGGCCGGGGTCCGGCCACCCCTTCAGCCGCCCCCGGGGTCGCGGCGACCGTCCTGCCAGGCGCCGGCCCGGGGCGGTAGCCCGCCCGACAGCCCCCAAACCCGGGGTCGTGTCAGAGGCCCACGCGAGATTATTTGCGGCCACGGTTGCCGCTCTGTAAACAGAAATGCGGTCACCGCTCCCGTTCACTCTCCGCAGGAGGCTCCTATGCGCCGACTGACGGCGGTTGGCTTGGCGGTCGCGGTCGTGATCCTCGCGGCCTGCGGCGTGCGGCGCCACGGGATGATCGAGGCCCCGGCACCGGATCATCGCGCCGCGCTGGACTGCGCCCTCAACGAGGCGACAGCCCGCGGCTACGCGCCGACCGACGGCGGCGTCGACGCCGGCTACATCTATTTGGTCCGTAGGGCCAACCGGGGGATCACCCGCGGAGAGGGCGC
>QGVH01000018.1 GCA_003242735.1 bacterium
GTCCTGTCCGGCGCCGTCCCGGGGCGGTAGCCCGCCCGACAGCCGCCCAACCCGGGGTCGTGTCAGAGGCCCACGCGAGATTATTTGCGGCCAAGGTTGCCGCTCTGTAAACAGAAATGCGGTCACCGCTCCCGTTCACTCTCCGCAGGAGGCTCCTATGCGCCGACTGACGGCGGTTGGCTTGGCGGTCGCGGTCGTGATCCTCGCGGCCTGCGGCGCAAGGGCGGTCCAGCTCGTTGCGCCCGCCCCGGACCACCGGACGGCCCTCGACTGCGCGCTCAACGAGGCCAACGCGCGAGGCTACATCCCGGAGGCGGGCGGCGTGGATGCTGGCCACATAACTGTAAATCGCAAGGTAGGCGGCGGTACGAGAGAGGAGGTTGTGACCCGGCTCATGACCCTCGGCCTGGCAGGCGCGAACAGCGTAGAGCTAGACCGTCTCGTCATCGTCGGGGCTGACGGGGATCTGCGGATCACCGCTTGGGCGATCCGTGAGGACGGCAAGGCCGACAGCCCTCGAAAGGAAGCGGTCACGGACGCCCGCGAGATCCTGGCGAAGTGCGCGCGGCCTGAGGGGTGAGGCCACGACCCGGGAGCCCTGCGCCAACCAACCCAACGCAAAGGATGCGATCATGCCAGAAGAACAGGATCTGAGGCGGGACCGGCAGCTCGCTGACAAGGTCTACGAGGCGACCGGGCCCTGAACGACGCGACTCACGCGGCGTCGCGGGCAGGATTGCACATTGACATCAACGTCAGCGAGGAGGAGGAGCAAGCGGAGGGCGCCGCGCCCTGGCCGATGGTGGTAGCGCACATCGAGCGCCGTATCGGCTACGACTAGAAGAACGTCGAGTAGCGCCTGTGGCCGGCCGCCAGACCCGCGGCCAGGCGGCCCGGAAGCCACCCGCCCAACCTGCCCCGCGCGGTTCTCTCGGAGCGAGGCGCGCGGGGCTACTCTTCCGAATCTGCCCTGACAGAACCGACAGAATCCCCAGGCCTGGGGCGCGGCAGCCGCCGTGCCGGCGGGTCGGGCGGTTCGCACGGGTCGCACGCATGGCCCCGCCCTCCCGTTCAGCAGCCGGAGGTGAGCGCGCCCGCCAGCGTTCCCCTCCTCCCTTCGCGCGCGTCTTGTGCGCGCTTCCACGCCGGTGGCTCCACCGCGGCGAGGTACATCTCGAGCAGCCGGATGACGAGCTCCTCGTCCGCCGGATCGTGGACGTGGACCTCGGCACGCACATGGCCGAGCGAGTCGACGGCCGCGATGTACATCTCTCCGTGCGGGCCGCGGAGGTCAGAGATGCGTATGCCGCGCCTGGCCGGCCACGACCGGCCGGAAGCACCGGGGCCGCGGTTCGCTCGCCCGTTCTGCTCGCGCATGGTGTCGCCTCCATCCCTCGGGGTGTACTCCCGAGGGGCACGTCGGGTCAGGCAGCGGGCAGCGTGCAGCCCACCGATCGCAGCAGCTCGTACAGCGCGTCGTCATCCGAGCGCGCCTCGATCGGCGCGCTCACGTGGTTGCGCATCCCGCGTAGGATGACCAGGCCGTCGGTCGTGGTGCACTTCACGCTGCGGTTGCGGACGGCATACCGGAGGGAGCGAGCCAGCTCATCTCGTCTGCTTGTTTCCGTCCACGACTCCCAGCTCGAGTCGAGTAGGCGGAGCGCGGACATCGTGTCGAGCACGGCCGGCAGCGCCGCGCGCCGAAGCGGCTCGAGCCGGCCCCGGGCGGTGCCCGTGGGTATTCAGCTGCCCGCCGGCTCCATGTTCAGCACCCACGCGGACGAGCAATGCCTTCCGGGCGATGTCGCGAGCGTGAAGCGATTAGGCTTCTTGCTCCTCAGCCGCTCCCTCGGTCGCCCTCGGCGCTCGGCTTCTGCGTCTGGCCGTACGCCTGCTCGAGCAGCGCGCGATACGCCGCGAGCGGCGGCATGCCCAGGGCCGCGCGCCGTTCGTCCACGTGGAGCGAGTCCTCGATGGGCAGGAGGACCAGGCCGTCTGGAGTCAGATTGACCTGCGTCCCGTAGAGCTGGGGCTCGCCCTTCGCCACGCGAACCCGATCCGTCAGCAGCGCCAGCGCCTCGCCCGGCGCGTCGCCTGCCGCGACGGCGCTCTCCAGGTACGTCAGGTACTCCTCCTGGAACGCGCGGTCGCGATCGGCGTGCTGGACGATGAGAAACGCGGCGCGCGCGCCTTCCCTACCGACACGCGCGGGCGTCGGCCAGCCATGGTCCGGATGATCTCCTTGAGGCGCGCCGTGTGGGCGCGATCCAGCGAATCCAGCCGGGCGGCGGCCTGGGCCAGCGCCGCAGTGTCCAGCGCCTGAGGATCGCCCGAAAAGACCGCCCTGAGGGCAAGCTGGTCCGCCTCCGCCATCCGGATCAGTTCCGCGGCGATCTCGGGGAATTCCGGGTGGATCGAATTCGACGGCTCGGACGACGACGCGGCAGCACGCGGCTCGCCGGAGGAGCACCCGGCCGCCAGTGCGATCGTGAGCAGCATTGCGAACCCCTGCCGCGTCTTTCTCATTTCGCCCTCCGCTCCGACGAAGAACGTGAACGGCACTGGCACGAGCCGGGCTCCAAGGCGTCCGATCGAGAACCCGCTTCGCGGCGTTCAGCCCCCCGCAGCCGAGTCTACTCCGCCACGCGCAGCATGCTGACGAAGCGCGATGGGAGATCACTTCACGCCCCTGCAGGCGGCCCTGCTATGGGTACCCTGGAATGACGCGGCCCGTCACGTGCCCCGCCGCCGAGGCCTCATTGGGTGCTGCAACGACCTGCCCTTCTGGAGGCACGCCGACGAACGTCACGCGACCCGCGGCTGGCGCGCGGAGGACATCCTGGCGCCGCCGGCGCCGTCCGCAAGGATGGCACTCGCCTCGCTCGCGTCCCGACACGCTGCCGCAGCGGTCGGCGCCAGGGCGAGGAATGCGAGGCCGCGGCCCGTGCCATCGCCGGGAGAGAGGAAGACGACACCGCGGCGCCGACCGGCGCTGAAGAGCCGATCCCCCATGCGCTCGAGCGCCTCGTCGAACGCGGGCGGGCCGGGCTGCTCCGGGGCCACGACCGCGAACGGCGTCTCGGCCCAGTCGCCGGTCAGGCGGTTGACCAGCGTCATCGGGATCGAGGTGCCGCCCCAACGCCCGTTGCACTCGATCCAGTGGAGCTCCGCCGTGGCCGGGTCCGCGCCCACCAGGATCGCGTCGAAGCTGCAACGGCCGAAGTAGCCGAGCCGCTGGAACAGCGCTGCCAGCAGGACGGCCTCACGCGCAATGCGAATCGCGGTGTGCTCCGGGAGGTCGGCGGGCACGGCGCCCGTGAACACGCCGGTCGGCCCGCACACCTGCTGCTCGAAGACGCCTTCGACGACGGGTAGGCCTTCCGCCGCGTGGGGGATCCAGAGCTGCACGGACGGCGTCGTGCATACGGGCGATTCCCACACGCTGACGAGGAGCGGGAAGGGCCGCGGCCAGCCGAGGCGGCGGAGCAGACCGCGCAGCGTCTCGCGCACCGCCGCGAGCGGCAGATCCCGCACACACGCTGCGTCGAGCACCGCGTTGCCTTCCCCGCCGGCCGCGCTGGGCAGCTTGATCGCGATCCGGTCGTGATCGTGCGCCAGGCGCCGCACGCGCGCCGCGAGGGCGGCCATGCTGTGGGCCACCGTGGTGTCCGGCAGCGCCCGCTCGCCGAGGAGCTCCGCGGCCTGCCGCGCGAACCACGTCTTGTCGTTGACGCGCCGCGTCACGCCGGGCGGCGGGGCGACGACATGCACGGTCACGCCGGCCTGCTCGCCGATCGCCCCCGCGAGCGCCCAGACGGCGCCGGAGCCGATGTACGGCTGAACGTTGAGTCCGCCCCGGCGCCGCGCGACGTCCGCGAGCCGGGTGAGCAACCCTCCGTCTTGGATCACCCGCGCAGCCAGCGCCCCACGCCGCACCTTCGCTGCCGGCCGCAGCACCTCAACCGCACCCAGGCCCAGCACATCGCGACAGTACGCCTCGAACGCCGGATTGCGCGGCATCCACAGCGCCACGAAGTCGCCCTCGCCGGCCAGCATGAACCCGCGGTACTCGAGCGGACTCGGCGTCCACCGCCCCGCGAGCTGGACCGGCGACAGGTCGTGCACGAAGAGGGAGGGGCCCGCGCCGAAGCCTGCACGCACCCGGTCGCCGAACATCGACGCCGCAGCGATGCCCGGCACCTCTGCCCGGATCCGTGCGGCGAGGCGGTCCACCTCCTCCAGCTCCGACGGATCGAGCCGGACCGGCACGTGCTCGATGACGGGGAGCCGTCCACCGAGCGGATGCCGTACCGACCCGTGTTCGGCGACCGGCCGATCTGGCTGCACCATGCCCTCGCTTCCGCAGACCCCTCCCCGATCGCCTACAACTTCCTTGCCGGGCGGGCTATCTCAGGAGGCTGGATGCGCAGACGCCGCGCGCGCCTCCTTCGTCACCCTGGTCCACCAGGCCAGCTCGTCGAGCAACTGCTCGGCGCGCTCGTTGAGGAAGTCGAAGTCGGACAGCGCCTTGGCGTTCGCCTTCACGGCCTGCATCACCTCCAGCCCGGCGTGGACCGCGGCGTGGACGGGCACCATCTCGAGCTCCAGGCAGATCAAGCGCAGATGCTCGACCGCCCGCGCCGCACCGACACCGCCGTAGCCCACGAACGCGACGGGCTTGTGCTGCAACTCCAGATCGACGTAATCCAGCGCGTTCTTCAGCACGCCCGGGATGCTGTGCTGGTACTCCGCCACCACGAAGACGACGCCGTCCAGCTCCTCCAGTTTGGCGAGCCAACGCGCGGCGGCCTCGGAGCCCTCTGCCTCGGGGGTGCCGTAGAACGGCATCGAGTAGTCGCGCAGGTCAATGATCTCGAAGGAGAGATCGCTGCGGCGCACAGCGAGATCGTGGAACCAGCGGACGGCCGTGTCGGCGAAGCGCCCCTGGCGAACCGTGCTCAAGATGATCCCGATCCTGGGCTTCTCCATGCGTCTCCTCTCACATCCCCACGTTCACGACACGAGCGGTTCTACCCCTGTCCGGGAAACCACTCCGGGCCGCCGCGCCGAGGCCCCCGGGCTGTGACCCATCGCCGGGCCGGAGGCGGCGCGGGCGGGCCGGCATCACCCAAAGCAGGAGGCGGTGCCCGTCACGGCGCACGACTGCGTCATCCGGGCCAGCCAGGGTCGGCGCACCCGGTTCGTGGGGCGCCCGCCAGTGGCCACGACGCGTCTGCCTCCTGGACCCGTGAATCACGCAACGCGGCGAACGGTTCCCGGGGTGGGGAGTGAGCGTGCCCGCAGCCGTCGAGAAGCCCCCGGCCGCGCCCGGCGTCACCACCCCGCCGGGCGCGGCCGGCCCACGCACGGCTCACGCCGTGAAGTCGATCAGCGGCTTGATGATCCCCTCCTCCTTCGTCTCCATGAGCTTGAACGCCCGGTCCAGCTCGTCGAAGCGGAACGTGTGGGTCGTCAACGGCGTCGGATCCACGCGCCCGTTCTCCAGGAGCCGCAGCAGGCGCTGCAGCCGCAGCCGGCCGCCCGGGCAGAGCCCCGTCACGATGTTCTTCTCCGCCATCCCGACGCCCCACTCCAGGCGCGGGATCGCGATGAAGTCGCCCTGGCCGTGGTACCCCGCGTTCGAGATGATGCCGCCCGGCTTGGTGACGCGCACGCAGTTGGCCAGCACCTCGGACGAGCCCAACGCCTCGATCGCCGTGTCCACGCCCTCGCCGTCGGTCAGGTCCAGGATCGCCTGCACCGGGTCGGTCTTGGTGAAGTCGATGACGACGTCGGCGCCGAAGTGACGGGCCAGCTCCTGCCGCCGCGGCACCGATTCCACCGCGATGATGAGCCCCGCGCCGAGGAGCCGCGCGGCCGCCGTCGCCATCAGCCCCACCGGGCCCTGCGCGAAGATCGCAACGGTCCCGCCCATCGGGATCTTGCCGTTCTCTGCGGCCATGAAGCCGGTGCTCATCATGTCCGCGACATAGACCGCTTTCTCGTCGGGGACCGAGTCCGGGATGTGGGCCATGTTCGCGTCGGCTTCGTTGACCAGGAAGTACTCGGCGAAGACGCCGTCCTTGATGTTGGCGTACTTCCAGCCGCCGAGCGCGCCGCCGGACTGGGAGGGGTGGCCCGCCTGCGCGGCGAGGGAGCCCCAATCGGGGGTGATGGCGCCGACGGCGACCCGGTCACCCGGCTTGAAGTCCCGCACCAGCTCACCCACCTTCTCGACGATCCCGACCGCCTCGTGTCCCAGTGTCAGGTTCGTGCGCTCCCCGATCGCGCCGTGGACCGTGTGGACGTCGGACGTGCAGATCAGGGCCTTGGTGGGCCGGACCAGCGCATCGAGCGGGCCCGGCTCGGGGACGGGCTTGTCGACGAACCCTGCCGAACCGATCTGCTTCATGACGAACGCCTTCATGCTGCTCCCCCTTTCCGTTGTGCGGCTGCCTCCACGGTTCGCGCACCGCCCCTACGGGTGAGGAGACTGGCCGAACCGGTGCGATCATCTGCATGGATCGTTCGAACACGATAGGGCACGGATGGGGAGCGATCTGTGGGGGAAGTGCGGATCTCGTGTCGGCGGGAGGAGGAAGGCGTTGTAGGGCAGCCCCTTTGCAGCCACCCGCGCAACTGGAAAAGCCGATCGCCCCGGAATCCTGCGCGGTCGGGTTGGAATCCTGCGCAGCCGGGTTGCCTCAGACTCGCGTGGGGGCTCCTCCCTCGTGCCAGGACCAGCAAGGTGCGCCTCCCTGACGGCCCGCTGCCGGGTCGCGTTGCAGCGAATCCCCCTCCGAGGAACCGGCACCGGATCTCGCAGCCGCGGCGTCCAACGGTCGAGAAGGCGGTGCTGCAGGACGACCACCGAGATGGGATCGGGTCTCACGCTCCGTCGAACCTCACGACGGCGCTCGACCAGGAGGACCGATCCGATGGACCAGGCATCCGTGAGAGCGGCCACTCGGTCCCGAATCGTCGCAGAACCCGGGTGCCCGATCGGGATCTCTTCCCCCGCTCATGGACGCAGCACGTCGGCGGGGCTGGCCGCGCTGGCGTTCCTGTTCGCATGGGCGATCCTTGCGACGAACCCGCTCGCCGCGCAACTCGCGGGACTCGCGCGGCAGCAGCCGGCACTGGTGATCGGCGAGCTGGACGGGTCGGACGAGCAGGTGCTCGGCCATATCCGCGGCGTCGCCGTCGACGGGGCGGGGAATCTCTTCGTGCTGGACGCGCACGCGCACGAGGTGCGCTGGTTCGGCGAGGGCGGCGCGTTCCGCGGACGGCCGGGTCGCCGGGGTCGCGGCCCGGGCGAGCGGACGGCGCCCATGGACATCGCCCTGGACGGCGCCGGCCGCGTGCACGTGCTCGACCCGGCCAACCTGCGCATCACCACGTATACGCCAAGGGACACGGGACTCGTCCATACCGGCGACGTGCGCGTGCCGCCGGGCTACAGCCTGTGCGCGATCGGTGCGCGTCGCTTCCTGCTGCTTCCTCGCGATGAGGGCGTGATCCACGAGGTGGCCGCAGTGGGCAACGTCGTCCGCCCGTTCGGCAGCATAGAATCACCGCCAGAGGAGACCACCGACCGCGAGCTCAGACAGAACCCCATCCAGCGCGAGATCGTGAACGGGGGCGTGCTCCGGTGCGACCCGGCGTCAGGCACTCTCGTGCTGCTGCACACGCCCCTGCCGCTGGTTCGCGCGTTCGCCGCCGACGGTCGGCCGCTGTGGCGGACCGTGCTGTCGGGCTACCGCCCGATCCGCTGGATCTGGAGTCCGACCGAGGACGGGCGGCCGGGGGCTCGGATGGGCGTGGATCCAGCGACCGGCACCGCGCACACGGGCGCCGCCCTCGCCATCACCGACGACGGCCGGATCATCGCGACGCTGAGCGAGACCGGCTACGGCGTGGAGCCCCGCCTCGAAGCGCGCGTTCTGCGGTTGAGCGATGGGAAAGAAATCGAGCGTGCAACCGTGCCGATCCAGATCGCAGCGCTCCGCGGCGGCGCGGTCTACGGACATGTTCGGGAGCCGTTCCCGCGCGTGCCCGTCTACCGGTCGGCGCGGTAGCGCGCGCACGTGCTGCGGAGCTGCGAAAGCCACGGAGCGCGTAGGGTCGCGGCCCGGGTCACGCCGGATCGGTCTGCCGAAACCGATGCCCGCGGCGACGTTCGATCGCACCGCAGCCGCCGATCAGGCCGGAGCCCCGTCACTCCACCCGCATCACTTCCACCGGATCGATGCGCACCGCGCGCACCACGGGCACGCAGCTCGCCGCCACGGCGACGAGCCCCAGCAGCACGGCCACACCCATGAACGTCGTCGGGTCGAACGCCCCGAGACCGTACACGTGGAGCGCGCGCTCCAGCACGCGCGCCGCGGCGTGGCCCAGCACGAGCCCGGCCGCCACGCTCACCGCGGCAAGGGTGGTCCAGCGGCCCACCACGTGCCCGACGACGGCGCGCGCCGGCGCGCCGAGGGCGATCCGGATGCCGTACTCGCGGCTACGCCGCGCGACCTGGAACGCCAACACTCCGTAGAGGCCGACGCCGGCTAGAGCGACGCCGAGGACGCCGAACAACCCGAGGACGCCGGTGGCGAACTGCATGGGGCCGAGCATCTGCGCGGCGGGCCCGGAGAGCGGCTCCGCCCGCTGCACGGCGACGTTCGCGTCGAGCACCTGCACCTCTTCCCGAATGCGGCGGATCAGCATGCCGACGTGCACGCCGTCCTCGTGACGCACGTGCAGCGTCATGCGGCCGGAGTAACGCTGCGCGACGGGAACGAAGACGTACGGCCCGGGCGCGCCGGAGCGCAGGCCGTACCGGCCATCCCGCGCGACGCCGACCACCACCGCCTGGCCGCCGTAGGTGTCAATGACCTTGCCCAACGGCTCCTCGTCCGGCCAGAGGCGGCGGGCGAGTGCCTGGTTCACGATCGCGACGCGCGGCGCGCCGTCCCGGTCCGCGTCGGTGAACTCGCGCCCGGCGACGAGCGGGAGCCGCAGCGTCGTGAAGAATCCGGGGGCCACGTGGTTCTGCGGCACGCCCCACTCGTGGCGAGTCTCGTCGCCACCCGCCGTGCGCACATCGTTGATCAGCGCGCCTCCGCCCAGCAACGGCGCACCGGCGAGCGCGACCTCCGTGACGCCGGGGAGGGCGCGTACGCGCTCGACGAGGGCCGCGTAGAAGGCACGCCCGCGCGTCTCGTCATAGCCGAGGGGGCCCACATCCGTCGTCACGATCACGACCCCTTCGGGGTCGTAGCCGAGGTCGAGCGCGAGCGTCCGCTGGAGCGACCGCACGAAGTTGCCTGCGAGAACGAGCAGCACGACGGCCATCGCGAGTTGGCCAGAAACGAAGAGACTGCGTGCACGCGTACCGGCCGGGCCGGCGTCGCCGTCTCTCAGCGCCGGGAGCAACGCCGGCCGCGAGGCCTGGAGCGCAGGGTAGAGCCCTGAGAGGAGGGCCGTCATCATCGTCAACGCCAGCGCGAAGCCGAGCACGCGCGGTTCGAGGCGCAGGTCCAGCGCGAGCTGCTGCGAGCCGAAGAGCGGAGCGGCGGCGACGACGCGCGCGCCGACCACCGCGAGCAGCACGCCGCCAGCTCCGCCGAGCAGTGCGAGCAGCGTGTACTCCGTCATGAGCTGGCGGACGAGACGCCCCCGGCCTGCGCCGATGGCCAGGCGGATGCCGATCTCGCGGCGAAGCGCGACGCCGCGGGCCAGCAGCATGCCGGCGATGTTCGCGCTGGCGATCAGCAAGACGAGCAGCGCCGTGCCGAACAGCGTGGTGAGCCCGGTCCGCGCGTCGTCCCGCATGCTGCCGTGAATCATGCCGGTCAACGGCTCGAGCATCGCACCCCGCACGTGCGTCTGCGGCTCGTCGGGCGGGATGTGTTTCGCCGTCGCATCCACCAACGCGGACGCAGCGGCCGGCTCGACGCCCGGACGCAGCCGCCCGAAGATGGCCAGCCACGCGGCCATCGCTTCGAGTCCGCTGGCGCGGCGGGCGGCGACGACGGGGACCCAGACATCGCTGGGCATGCCAGGCAACGTGCCCGTGAATCCGCGCGGCGCCACGCCCACGATGGTGAACGGCTGACCGTCGATGTGCACCACACTGCCCAGCACGTCCGGATCGCTGCCGAACCGGTCACGCCAGAAGTGGTACGCGATGACGGCGGACGGCTCGTCGTCGCGCGCAAAGAACGAGCCGGCCTCGGGATGCAGGCCGAGCACCGAGAAGTAGTTGCCCGACGTCATCACGCCCCGTGCCGCCATCGTCTCGCCGCGAACACGCACCGAGAAGATGGTCAGACGATGCGCGGCGAGGCCGGTGAACAGCGTCTGCGTCGCCTCCCGGTAGCGCACGTAGCGCACGTACGGCACGCCCCTGCCCTCGACGCCCTGCCAGACCGCACCCCAGCGCAGCTCCTCGAGCGCGAACAGCCGGTCCGGCGACGGCACCGGCAGCGGACGGAGCAGGGCCGCGTTCACCATGCTATAGACGATCGTCGTGGCGCCGACGCCCACGGCGATGGTCAGCACGGCGATGAGGGTGAATCCCGGGGTCTTCCCGAGACTGCGCGCCGCGTAGCGGAGATCCCGCAGGAAGTCTTCCAGCCAGCGTGCGCCGCGGCCATCGCGCATGAGCTCCTTGTGGTACTCGACGCCGCCGAACGCGATGAGCGCGCGGCGCCGCGCTTCCTGCGGGTCCATTCCTGCGCGGATGTTCTTCTCCGTCTCCATCTCGATGTGCAGACGGAACTCCTCGTCCATGCGGGCTTCGGCGGCGTGGCGCGCGAAGAGGAGGCTCAGGCGGGTTCGGAGGGCGTGGAGCCAGTTCATGGATCGTGCTCCGATCAAGGGAAGGCGTTCGGCGCGCGTGCGCAGCGTTCCGCGGCTCCATGCTCGGCCGCCCGGGCGTCGTACTGTGCGCGGCCCGGGCCGCGGCCCCGGCATCGAGAGAATGGCTCCTGCGGCGGCGTTCGCGCGCTGCGTGCGGCGAGGGTGCGCCGGGTTCGCGGCGGCCCGCTCGTTCGCCCGCGTGGATCAGGCGCTGCGCAAGACCATCTCCAGCGCCGCCGCGAACCGCCGCCAGCTCTCGATTTCCTCCCCCAGCACGCGTCGGCCGGCCGGGGTGATCTCGTAGTAGCGCGCCCGGCGGTTGTTCTCCGTCACGCCCCAGGAGCTCTTGACCAGACCTTCCTTCTCCAGCCGCTGGAGCGCCGGGTAGAGCGAGCCCTGGTTCAGCTCCAGCGCGCCTTTGGACACCTGCTGGATCCGCTGGCTGATCCCCCAGCCGTGCATCGGGCCGAGGGAGAGCGTCTTCAAGATCAGCAGGTCGATCGATCCGCGGAGTGCATCGGTCTGCGAGCGTGGGGACACGATCGGCTCCGGGTCTGGAGTCCAATGTCGATGTCGACAGAAACGATGACCCGCGTTCCTGTCGATGTCAAGAGGAACAGCTCCGATGGTCCTCGCCCATGCTCTCGCCACTTGCGCTGCGGATGGTCCACCACACGGGGACCCGCTGATCATGGACGGCGCGGGTGTCCGGGTCGTGAACCCGGCTCCGCGGGCGGCGACCACGCTGGGCTGGCGGCTTGCGGATGGCTCCACGGTGTGGATCGGCGAGCATCCCGCTACCGACACCTCGTGGTCACGCTCAGCGACGGCACCCCGGCCATCACGAGCATGGTGTTCGGCCTGCAACGGCATCTCGCCGTCGCGGCCGGCCGGCTGGCGCTGGCCACGAGGGACGCGTACGGCACCCGCGTCTACGACGCGGCCGGCAGACGCCGCGTCACGCCACCCTCCCCGCCCCCGCGTCGATCCGGTCGGAGCGCGTCGGAGTCGAAACCGTGCGGCTGTATCGACGCGAAACGGGCGGGGCTTGAGCGACGTGCGCACGCCCGCCGGTGCGGTTCCTGCAACAGACAAGGTGGTGGAGGCGAGTCACTCCCACCGCTCTCGCCTGGCCGGGTAGCTCAATGGGAAGAGCCGGGATCCTTCATTCCCGAGACGGCGGTTCGAATCCGCCCCCGGCCATGGACCGCCCTCTCGAAGCCGGCTGGCTTCGATCGGCAAGGCGAGTCGAACGCTGAGCGGGGCCCGGCGAACCGGGCCCCGCGTCGTCGGACTCCTCAGAACCGGATGGACAACGCGCCGGCGAGGAAGAGGTCGTTGCGGGTGGAAGAATCGGAGAGCTTGCCGTCGAGGCCGTCGAAGCTGGACAGGTAATCGCGGGCCTCGAGACGCAGCCCGAACCTGCCGGCGTCGAACTGCACGCCAGCGGCGCCGTAGCCGGCGAAGTCGGTCTCCGCATCCACGTCGCGGTCACGGAAGCTGTACGTGCGGGCGCCGGCGCCGATGCCGATGAACGGCCGCCAGGTCCAGGCGGACGCGCCCAGCGAGAAGTCACGGCCCAGCTCGACTCCCGCATCGTACTGGAACAGGTCCAGATCGTTGTCATCCGCGGCCGCAGCGGAAGTGGCCTTGGCTTCGGAGGGACTCCAGCCGAAGTTGCCGACGATGCTCAGCGCAGGGGTCACGCGGTACGCCAGCGTGGTCCCCAGCGCGAACGCGTCCTTCAACTCATCCCGCTGGTCACCTGTGGGGATGTATGCGCCGACGAACGGCCGGAGCTCGATCCTGCGCGCCGCGACCTCCTGTGCAGCGGCCTGCCCAGCGAGCAACCCGATCCCAACGACTGCGACTGCGGCCGACAGCGCCGCCCTGGTCGTCAGCCTCATATGACTCCTCCGTTGTGCGACTACCGGTTGATTGGTTTCTCCGCCTGTGCCCGGCGGTTCTCGGTGCCGGGACACTTCGCGCTCCGCGGCGGCGACCCGTCCACGTCGCCGGTCCGCGGGGCTCGTTCCCGCGCGCGGCGTCGCGGGCGGGGGACGACGTCTTCGGCCCACCGGGTGTGTGCCCCGGTCGTCGTCCATGAGGGAACAAACCGCTGGATCGTCTCCCGGATCACGTCGGTGGTCGAATTCGTCGCTCTATGTGCTATTCAGCCATGAATCAAATAGCCCCGGAAACCGCGGCCGTCGCTCGATCCGGCGCCGGTACAGGCGCGCCGGATCGGCCCGGCCGCGTTGTTCAGCGCTCAACATTACATGGGTGACATGACGCTGTAAAGGGGGCGGCCGGCCCAGGCGGCAGTCCCCACCAGTGGGCCGCGCCGCGCCCGCAGGCCGGGCCCGGCGCGGCCGCAGGCAGCGTCGCTCTCAAACGCCCCCGGCCGCCACGACCGGCGCGGGCCCGCCCACATCCACCACGACCCGGGTCGGGATCCGGTTGACCGGCGACTCGTTCGGGTCCTCGAACCACTGGAAGTAGCGCTCCGCGCCTTCGATCCCCTGCCGCACCAGCTCCTGCTTCTCTTGCTCGGAGATGTCGAAGTCGGTGGTGCCGACGTCGAGGGTGTCGATGTAGATCGTCCGCTGCCAGTCGTCGCTGTGCAGGTGCATGTGTTCCTGGGCGTTCAGGAGCGCAGTCACGAGGGCCTTGGCGTAGTCCGAGAACTTCTTGATCGGCTTGCTCTGGAGCGGCTCGTCGTAGCGGAAGAGGCCGATCTGGTCCCGCGTGTCGAGGCGCATCCCGAGGGTTTGACGGTTGTAGACGTACGGGCTGCGGCCCGGCCGCACGAGTTGGAAGATGGCGTTCTCGCGGTTGTAGTACTCGGTGCGCCGCGCTGCGTACGCTTCGTTCTGCATGTCAATGTACTTCTCGCGGTCGAACAGCTTGACGGGGTAGTTGAGTTGCACGCCGCCGTCCACGTAGACGTCGCCGCGCGGCCCGTGGCGGACCGCGGCGAAGAAGAGCGGGATGGACATGGAGATGCGGACCGCGGTGGCGAGAGGCATGTCCGGGTGGCGCTCGGCGGAAAAGACTTCCGCGAAGCCGGTGGAGAGGTTGGTGCCGATGACGTAGAGCTCGGGCCGCCCGGAATCCTTCAAATCCGCGAACGTGGCGCGTTCCGAGCCGAGCTTTGCCTTGATGATGTCGCCGATCCAGCTCGAGACGAAATCTCCCTTGTTCCAGCCGAAGTCGCGGGCGAGGCGCCGGATGTCGCGGATCACGCCGAAGGAGTCGTCCATGAACTTCTTGAAGTCCACGGAGGAGAGCAGCTCGAGCATCTCGGCGTTGGTGTAGCCCAGCGCGACGATGAGTGCGTTGATGGCGCCCGCGCTCGTTCCGCCCACGCGGGTGATGTGCTCCAGCAGTCCGCGCTGCTCGAGGATCTGCATCGCGCCGACGTACGCAATGCCCTTCACCCCACCGCCCTCGAACACGAGGTTACGGAACTGGACCGCCATGGTTCACCTCCGTCACGGGGTTGAATGACGAGCGCAACGGCATGCGGCCGCCGGCGCGTGCTCGCTGGCGCGAGGCGCGACGGTGCCGTCGGTTCGTGTTCGTCGTCGCCAGAGCGGCCGGATCGTTTCGGGCGCGGGCGGCGAACAGGGCCGTGACCCGACGCGGTGCACGAATGTGCCGGGGGGCGCCGTCAGTGCAAGGAGGTCGCGGCCGCGGAAACGAGGAGCTCGTGGGCGGCTGGCCCAAGGACTCCATGAGCGCCGGTGCGGAGCGGGTGGTGCGTGCCGGCACGGCGCGCCGTGCGGGTAGCGTTGTTACGCTGCCTTCCGGGCTCCCGGCCGCGTCCCGATGACCGGCAGCCAGAGCGTGAAGGTCGATCCCTTGCCGGGGGTGCTGACGAGGGTGACGTCGCCCCGCAGAGCACGGGCGATGCGGCGGCTCATGGCCAGGCCCACGCCGGCACCGCGGCGCTTGCCGGGCTCGAGGCGCGTGAATTCCCGGAAGAGCAGCCGCTGCTTCTCCTTCGGGATACCAGGGCCGGTGTCCACGACGTCAATGGCGACCCACCTGCCCGGCGTCGGCGCCGCGCCGTCCTCGCGTTCCTCGACGCGCACCGTGATCGAGCCCCGCTCCGTGAACTTCAGCGCGTTCGACAGCAGGTTGCTCAGCACCTGCCGGATCCGTGCGGCGTCGCTCTCGATGAGCGACAGCTCCTCGGGCACTTCGGTGCGCAGCTCCAGCCCCTTCGATTCTGCCTGTGCGCGGTACTCCTCCGCGATGGTGCGGACCACCTCGCGCACGTCGGTGGGGGACGGCTCGACCTCCACCTGACTGGCTTCCCAGCGCGCGAGGGCGAGCAGGTCCTCGATGAGCTCCAGCGCGGTGCGGATCGAGCGGCGCGCGCGCGACACGCCTTCCCGCACCTTCTCTTCGAGCTCGCCGGCGACGCCCTCTTCCAGGAGCTGGAGGTAGCCGTCCGCTGCGCCGAGTGGGTTCTTCACGTCGTGACCGAAGCCGCGCATGAGGCGCGAGCGGCTCTCGGTCAGGCGGACCAGTTCGGCCCGGCGCCGCTCCGCCTCTTCGCGCGCCCGGCGCGCCGCCTGGTAGAGGCGGGCGTTGTCGATCGCGAGGGCGGCGCGGCCGGCGAGGTCCTCGGCGAGCGCCACGTCTTCCGGTCCGTAGACGCGCTCGGGCCGCGTTGCCATGAACTGGATGGCGCCCAGCGCGCGTCCCCGCGCGATGAGTGGAACGAGCAGGATGAACCGCGGCGAGATCTCCCGTAGAACGGCCAGGTGCTCGGCGCTCTGTGCACTCGCCTCCACCGCCTCCCATTCCGTGAGCACCATGGACCTGCCCGTGCGCATGGCCTCGAAGATGGGATGGCGGCTGCCCGGTTTCGGGGCAAAGGCCTCGAGCCGCCGGGCCTGTCGGTCGATGTCGGGGGTCGGGCTCGTGGACACGATGCGCCGGATCTCGTCGTTCTCCTGGACGATGTCGATCAGGCAGATGTCGGCGAACGCGGGGACGGCGAGGTCGGCCGTGGCGCGAAGGGTGTCCTCGTAGTCGATAGAGCTGGCCAGGATCCGCGCCCCGTCGGAGAGGAACCGTTCGCGCGCCTCGCTCGCCGCCAGCTCCCGGGTGCGCCGCTCGAGCCGCTGGCTGAGGCGCACCACGAACAGGATGGACGCGAGCGCCATGACCACCAGAATCGAAGAGAGAACCACCCCCAGTCGCTGGATGGCCGCGGACTCGCGGCGCCGTTGGTTCACGTGCGCGACGATCGTATCCACCAGACGCGTGGTGCCGTTCAGGACCTGCCGGTAGAGTTCGTCCTGCGCGGGCAACACCACCGCGTATGCGCGCGGCGTCACGCGGGTTGCCGCCACACTGTCCTGCTGTGCGTGCCACTGCTCCAGCAGAGCATCCAGCCGCGCCAGTTCGGAGGCGGCCGCCGGCCCCAGCTGCTGGACGAGGGGGCGAAGCGCCTGCAGCGCACGCGCCTCCTGGGCCCGCGCGTCCCGGTACTGCTCCAGGTGCCTGGGTTGGCCGTCAATGATGTAACCGCGGATCGCTGCCGCCTGCTGCGCGACCGACACCTCCAGTCGGTTCACGAGCAGCCGCGCCGGTTCCCAGACTTCAGTGGCCTCCTCGCGGATCACCGCGCCCCGGCGGCTCACCACGACGGGGACGGCCAGCAGTGCGACGAGCGTGAAAATCACCAGCGCGACGGGCAGCCGCCCCCGCCAGGGGGTGCCTGCGCCGGCGGAGGGGATGCCGTCACCGGCGGCGGTGTGCGGCGGGGGGCCCAACGCCATACGCGGTCCTTGCCAGTGCTCGCCCAGACGTACGTCGCACAGGGCGGGCCACGGGGGCGGGTGGCCGGCCGACTGCCGCCCTGGCACGGCCTTGCTGTGGAGCGCCGCGCCCGGGCGCCGTTCCACGTCTGGCCTCGGGCCGGTCCTGGCGGATCGCGGTGCCGCCGCGATCCACCGTAGGCGTGCCAGCGCGTTGTCGGAACACGACTTGCTCCACTGTCTCCCTGAACGCCGACAAGGGAGGCAGCATGCGCGACTCGAGACACTACCTGCAGCTCGCGCTGTTCCTCGTGGCGATTCCGATCGCCGCGGCCGTGCTGTTCCGCTACGACGTCCTCGACTTCTTCGGCCAGGGGCCGGGGATGGAGCTGAGGGTGGACCTGTCGGAGCGCCGGCTGCGTGTGGTGGAAAACGGCAAGACCATCAAGACCTACGCCATCGCGGTCGGCCGGCCGAGCAACCCGACGCCGACCGGCAGGTTCCGCACGGGGCGCATCGAGTGGAACCCGTCGTGGAACCCGCCGAACTCGCCGTGGGCGCGGGGCATGAAGCCGCGCAAGCCGGGCGACCCGCAGAACCCGATGCAGGGGGTGAAGATCTACTTCCGTGAGCCGGCGTACTACATCCACGGGACCAACGACCCGGCGTCGATCGGCCAGGCGGCGTCGCGCGGCTGCATCCGCATGACGCCGGACGACGCCCGTGAGCTGGCGCGGATGATCGAGAGGGCGGGCGGCAGCGTGCCGCTGATCATCAGCCCGTAAGGCGGGGGCGCTTCGCCCCCGCGCGTCTCGCGGCTCCGCGGGCTCGAGAGGGTCTCGCGGTCCCGGGCAGACCCGGCTGAGGACCTCCTGCGGGTACCGGCCGGTGGCGGTGACCTCGCCGCTCGCGCACAGCCGCGGAGATCGTCACGGCCGCCAGGCCGGGTACTCCCCGTTCCGAGAGAGATCGCGGACCTGACCGGGATCGCATCGACGATCACGTTCCACGGGCTCCCCGTGCCGACGATCCACCTGTGGTCGGGGGACCACGAGACCCCGGGCGCGAGACCGTGCCGACCGAGGCGATGCGCAGGTCCCCGGCGTCCGGGCGCACGAGCCTCAACGGGCCCAGGAAGCCCATCGCGTACGCGATCCATGCGCCGTCCGGCGACCAGCGCGGCGCGTACACTCCCATCTCCGGCCGGGCCTGGAAGTCCATCCACCGGCGAGGGGGGTCGTGTTCTCGCCGGCGAGGCCGGTTCCCGCTGCGGCACGTGGACGATTACGCGACGCGCGTACCCGAACGCTGGCTGCGCCACGACGGCGTCATGCTCCCGATGTACCAGAGCGAAGCGCCGTGGCGTGGTCTCGCGGCGCACGAAGTGCGGCAGGACGAGTCGTGAGGGCTGAGCACCGTGACGACCCGGTCGTCCGGCGTGCCGGCTACGCGGCGCGCCGTTCCATCACCGGTAGCGCTTCCTCCGGCGCCACCGGACGTGCATAGCGATCGAGCGCATCCGTGTACGCCTCGAAGAGCGTGGGCGGCGCGGCGACCTTGCGGCCCGCCACCATCTTCCTGAACTGGATCGCATTGACCAGCGCCTTGCCGCGGCTGTGATTGTTGAAGACGACGTCGACGACGTCGGTCGTGGGGTCGCGCGCGATCTCCCGCGCACGCGAGGCCCACGTCCGCAGCTCCTCGGGCTCGTAGAGGTAGTCGTAGCGCGCACCGCCCGCGTCCTTGCGCCACCAGTCGCGGTAGTTGCGCCCGTGCACGCGCACGTAACCGACGCGCGCCGTGCTCCGCGCCGAGGGCCCGATGGACCGGCGGAACAGCGGCTGGTCGATGTTGACGAACCCGACGCCACGCTCGCCGAGCCACGCGTAGAACCCCGGATCGTTCCAGCTCTCGTGCCGCACCTCGACGACGAGCGGGTACTTGCGGAACGCCTTCACCAGGTCCGCGAGCCACTCGCGGTTCGCATCGTCGTTCTTGAACGACCAGGGGAACTGGATCAGGACAGCGCCGAGCTTTCCCGCCTGGTGGAGCGGGTCGAACCCGTTGCGCACACTGCGGACCTCGCCGAGCGTCCATGCTTCGGTGCGCTCGTGCGTGAAGCGGCGCCACAGTTTGGCCGTGTAGCGGAAATGGTCCAGGTCGCGCACGCGCGCGGCCCACTTCTCCGCGACAGCGCTTCGCGGCGGCCGGTAGAACGTCGAATTGATCTCGATCAGGTCGATGTAGCCGGCGAGGTACCGGACCGGGTCGAAGCCGCGCGGCTTCGGCTGGGGGTAGACCACCCCGTTCCAGTCGGCGTAGTCCCAGCCGGCGACGCCCACGCGGATCGGGCTCATGGGGGTCGAGGGCATGGCGGAACCTCCGTTCATGCGCAGAGGAGGGCTCGCGAGGAACATGCCGGGACCGTCTGGATGCGTGACGTGGCCTACACACCGCACGCGCCTGGCGTCTGATCCGTGGCTGGCATCGTGGGCGCGGGTGTCCAGGCTGCCCTGGGCGCAGATGTTGCACGCCGCCCGGCACTCTTCGCGGGGGCTGCGGAGGCAGGATGCGCCGCTTCGCTCATCGTTCCGCCGCGTTCGTGCTGCCGGGGCGGCGTGCCGGGCGGGTGCTGTCAGCCGCGGCGCTCGCAGGCTGCGCCCCCAACGCCCAGTCCGTGACCGCGCCGAACGGCCCGGCGGCCGAGCGGCTGCTCGAGCTGTCCTGGATCCTGTTCGCGATGGGCGGCGCGGTGTTCGCGCTCGTCGTGGTTCTCTTGTTGTACGCGATTTTCCGGCGGCACCGCCCACCACTGCCACCGTCGGCTGCCGCCGACCGGCGCGCCACGCGATGGATCGTGATCGGCGGCGTCGCGTTCCCCGGCGTCGTGTTGAGTGCGTTCTTCCCGTACGTGCTGCGGGTGCAGCGCGCGACGCAACGGCCGCCCGAGGATGCGGCGCTGACGATCGAGGTGCGCGGGTATCGATGGTGGTGGGAGGTCCGGTATTTCTCGGATGATGGGCAGCCGGCGTTCGAGACGGCGAACGAGATCCGCATCCCGGTCGGCCAGCCGGTGCGGGTGCGGCTCACGTCGGCCGACGTGATCCACAGCTTCTGGGTGCCGCGGCTCCAGGGCAAGCTGGACATGATCCCGGGCCGCGTGAACGAGACCTGGATCCAGGCGGACGCGCCGGGCGTGTACCGCGGCCAGTGCGCGGAGTACTGCGGCCACCAGCACGCGAAAATGGCGCTCCTGGTGGTCGCGGAGCCGCCGGATGCGTTCGCGGCGTGGCACGCGCGGCAGCTCCGGCCCGCGGCCGAGCCGTCCGACCCTCTCTCGGCACGCGGCCGGTCCATCTTCCTCGGGAGCGGATGCGCGGCCTGCCACACGATCCGCGGCACGCAGGCCGCAGGAACGCTCGGCCCCGACCTCACGCACGTCGGAGGCCGGCTCACGCTCGCGGCGGCGACGGTGGCGAACACGCCCGACCACCTGGGCGCCTGGATCGTCGACCCGCAGCGCATCAAGCCGGGCAGCCTCATGCCCGCCACGCCGCTCGCGCCTGCCGACCTCAGCGCACTCATCCACTATCTCACGATGCTGGAGTAGCCGGCCGTGAGCACCGCACCGGCAGCCAGGCCTCGCGGTGAGGACCGGCTCCAGCGCTTCGAGCAGGCGTGGGCGAGCCCGCCGGGGCTGGACGGCATCATCCGGGAGATCAACAACATCCCGGTCGCGCACCGCTACATGGCCACCGCGTTCGCGTTCTTCCTCGTCGCGGGTGTGTTCGCCATCGTGATCCGCACGCAGCTCGCGCGGCCGGAGAACACGCTGCTCGGCCCGGAGGCGTACAACCAGCTCTTCACCATGCACGGGACGGCGATGATGTTCCTGTTCGTCATCCCGTTCACCGAGGCGCTGGCGACGTACATGCTGCCGCTGATGCTAGGCACGCGCGATCTCCCCTTCCCCCGGCTGACGGCGCTGAGCTACTGGACCTTCCTCTTCGGCGGGCTGTTCATCTTCAGCAGCTTCTTCTTCGGCCTCGCGCCGGATGGCGGCTGGTTCGCGTACGTCCCGCTCACCAACCGCGAGTACTCGTCCGGCCTGAACATGGACTTCTGGGACATCGGTCTGAGCGTCGCGGAGATCGCGGCGATGGGCGCGGCCGCCGAGCTGATCGTCGCGGTGCTGCGGATGCGCGCGCCGGGCATGGCGCTTCATCGCATCCCCGTGTTCGCGTGGTCGATGCTGATCGTCGCCTTCATGATCATCTTCGCCTTCACGCCGCTGATCGTCGGCACGGCGATGCTCGAGCTCGACCGCAAGGGGTTCACGGCGTTCTTCAAGCCCGAAGCGGGCGGCGAGCCGCTGCTGTGGCAGCACCTGTTCTGGGTGTTCGGCCACCCCGAGGTCTACATCATGTTCCTGCCGGCGGTCGGAATCGCGACGCAGGTCGTGCAGGTGTTCGCGCGCCGGCCGGTCGTGAGCTACACGCTGGTGGTGCTAGCGCTGCTCACGACGGCGTTCATCGGCTTCGGGCTGTGGGTACACCACATGTTCACGACCGGGCTCTCCCCCGCGGCCATGGGTCTGTTCGCCGCCGCCAGCTTCCTCATCGCGATCCCCAGCGGTATCCAGATCTTCAGCTGGATCGCGACGTTGTGGACGGGGCGGCCGGTCTGGCGCACGCCGCTGCTCTTCGTCGTCGGAAGCATCGTCATCTTCGTGGCGGGCGGGCTGACGGGCGTGATGGTGGGGGTGCCGGCGTTCGACGCGCAGGCCCACGACACGTACTTCGTGGTTGCGCACTTCCACTACGTCCTGATCGGCGGCGTGGTCTTCCCGCTCTTCGCGGGGCTGCACTACTGGCTGCCGAAGATCACCGGCCGGATGCTGGACGAGCGGCTCGGCAAGTGGAACTTCTGGCTGATGTTCATCGGCTTCAACGTCGCGTTCTTCCCTATGCACATCGCGGGGCTGCTCGGCATGCCCCGGCGCGTGTACACGTACCCGGCCGAGCTGGGGCTGGGCGGCGTGAACCTGGTCTCGACGATCGGCGCGTACGGCTTCGCGATCGGCGTCGCGCTGCTGCTGGCCAACCTGCTGCTGAGCCTCCGGCGCGGGCGGCCGGCCGGCGCCGACCCGTGGGAAGCGGATACGCTCGAGTGGTCCGAGACGTCGCCGCCGCCGGCCGCCCAGTTCCGCCGGATCCCGGTGGTGCGTTCGCGGCACCCGTTGTGGGAGCAAGGCTCGCTGGATCCGCAGGACGCGTGGACGGAGCAGTTGCTCGAGCCGCTGGACACCGCGCCCGGCGGCTGGCGCGGCGCGCTGGTGGTCACGATGCTGGATGCGCGGCCGCTCGCGGTCGTGCACGTGCCAGGCCCAACGATTTGGCCTTTCGCCATGTCCGTGGGCTTCCTGGTCCTGTTCGTGGGTGCGTTGCTCGAGGATCTCTTTCTTCTCGGCATCGGCAGTGCGATCACGCTGGGCTGCCTCGTGGGCTGGTTCTGGCCCTCGAAGACGGAGAGCACGGCGCTCGAGGAGTACGGCGGGGAATCGGGCGGGGACAGGCTGCCCCTCGCCGTGGCAGGGCCGCTCGCCAACGGCGCCTGGGGCACGGGCATCCTGCTGCTGGTGCTGCTGACGGCGCTGGTCACGCTCATTGCGAGCTTCTTCTACCTCGCCGATGAATCCATCGGGCGGCCGGCGGACGCACCGGACCTGGGCTTGCCCGGCCTCGCGACCGGCGTGGCCGCCACGCTCGCGGCCGCGGGTTCCATCGTCCTGCGGAGCGCGGTGCGGCCGGCTCGCGTGACGCAGCGGCGCCTCGCGACGCTGGCGGTGCTCGGGCTCGGCGCGACGTTCATTGCCCTGACCGCCGCCTCCGCACTGGAAACCGGTCTCTCGCCCGCGTCGAGCGCGTACGACTCCGCGTTCGTCGGGCTGCTCGGGTTCCAGTGGACCGTGATGCTGGTGCTCCTGGCGATGATGGGGGCAGCGACGTTGTGGGCGTGGCGGGCGCCGCGCGACCCGCGCGGCCGCGGCGTCGCGTTCAACGCGGCACTGGTCGCGCTGTTCGCGGCGCCGAGCTGGCTCGCCGTGTTCCTCACCCTCTACGTCACGCCGAGGCTCGGGTAGCCCATGGGCGCGGGGACCAGACGGGCACGGGACACCGGCGGCGAGCCGCGCCTCGGCCGGGGCCGGCTCTTCTTTGCCGTGTTCGGCGCCGCGATCGCGTGGTCGCTGCACCTGCTCATGAGCTACCTCATCATCGCGACGTTCTGCAACACCGGCTGGCCGGGCCTGCGCGTCGCACTCGTGGCCACGACGCTCCTCAGCGCCGCCGGCGCCGCTGCATCCGGCGTCGTCGCCTACCGCACCTGGCGCGCGCACGTGGGCGGCCAGGCGTGGGACGCTGCGCTGCGCGATCCCCACGGCCGCGCCACCGGGTTCCTGCTGGTCATGGGGATGGTCGCCGCCGGCCTGTTCCTCCTCTTCATCCTGCTCGGCGGCCTGCCGCCGTTCCTGCTGCCCGGGTGCGGACCGGGGGTGCAGGTCGCCGCGGCTGCCGCGTGAGACGCAGGCCCCCACGACCGACCCGGGGACAGGGGCCTGGGCCCGCACGCGACCGCCCGGGAACGGGCCCGGCGAGCGGCCGGGCAGCGCGTCCCCGCCTTCCCTCCCGGCCCGAAGGCGCTATCTTGCCCCGCAGTCATGGACCCCACGTTTTCGGTGACACGGAGAAGCAGCGTATGAGCTACGGCACCGGCCGCACGCCCGCACGTCGGATCATCGTGCGGGCCTCCTTCCTCGCCTTGCTGCTCGCCGCCACGCCGCTCGCCGGCCAGGAGCGGCGGCAGCTCACCGCCGAGGACTACGCACGCGCCGAGCGCTTCCTCCCGGCCAACGTCGCGCCGCTGGTCACGAACGTGGCTGGCTCGCCCACCTGGTTGTCGGACGGCCGCTTCTGGTACAGGCTGCGCACTCACGACGGCGTGCAGTACATGCTGGTCGACCCGGCCCGTGGTCGGCAGGCCACCGCGTTCGACCACGCTCGACTCGCCTCCGCGCTGTCCGCGGCGACGGGCGCCCGCGTGGAGCCCACGGCCCTCGCCATCCAGGACCTCCTCTTCACCGGAGGCCGGCGCGAGGTCGCGGCCACCGTCCGGGGGCAGCGCTGGACGTGCGACGTGGCGGCATACACCTGCGCCGCGGTGGACACGACCCGTCCGCCGTTCCCGCCACCGCCCAATTCGGTGACGTCGCCCGACGGGCGCTGGGCCGCGTACATCCGGGACCACAACCTGTGGGTCAGGGACCTGCACACGGGCGAGGACCGGCAGCTCACGACGGACGGCGTCGAGGACTTCGGCTACGCCACCAACAACGCCGGCTGGTACCGGAGCGATCTGCCCGTGCTGCTCTGGTCGCCGGACTCCAAGAAGATCGCCACGTTCCAGCACGACGCCCGCGGCGTGAGCATGATGTACCTGGTGAGAGCAAACGTCGGCGCGCCGCAGCTCGAGGCGTGGCGGTACCCGTTCCCCTCGGACACCGTGGTCTTCCGGATCCACCGCGTCATCATCGAGGTCGAGACCGGGCGCGTCATCCGGCTGCAGATGCCGCCCGACGCGCATCGGTCCACCATCAACGACCACATCGCCGAAGGCAGCCGGTTCCTGGATGTGCAGTGGTATCCGGACGCATCGCACCTGGCGTTCGTCAGCTCATCGCGCGACCACAAGCATGCGATCCTGCGCATCGCGAACGCCTCGACGGGCGAGGTGCGCACGGTCCTGGAGGAGCGGTCGCCGACGCAGTTCCAGTCCGGGATCGCGGCGTTGGGCGTGTCCAACTGGCGGGTGCTGCCCGCGTCCAACGAGGTGCTCTGGTGGTCCCAGCGGGATGACTGGGGGCACCTCTACCTGTACGACCTGCGTACGGGCCAGTTGAAGCACCAGATCACCCGCGGCAACTGGAACGTCGCCGCGCTGCTCCACGTGGATGAGAAGAACCGCGTGCTCTACTTCACCGGCGTCGGCCGCGAAGAGGGGCGCGATCCTTACTTCCAGCACTTCTACCGCATTGGCATGGACGGCCGCGGACTGCGGCTGCTCACGCCGGAGAACGCGAACCACAACATCGAGGTCTCGCCGGACGGCGAGTACTTCGTGGACACATACTCGACGCCGGTGGAGCCGCCGGTGACCGTCGTTCGCCGCATGCGTGACGGCCGCCTGATGACCGAGCTCGCCCGCGCGGACATCTCGCGCCTGCTCGCGATCGGCTGGAAGCCGCCCACGCCCATCGTGGTCAAGGCCCGGGATGGCAAGACGGACCTCTACGGACTGATGTTCACGCCCACGCAGCTCGACAGCACGGCGAAGTACCCGATCGTCAACTACATCTACCCTGGCCCGTGGAACAGCAGCGTGGGCTCGCGGAACTTCATGCCCGCGCGCCGCGACCACCAGGCGATGGCGGAGCTGGGCTTCGTCGTCGTCGCCATCGACGGGATGGGCACCGAGTGGCGCTCCAAGTCGTTCGCCGACTTCTACTACGGCAACATGGCCGACAACACCATCCCCGACCAGATCGCGGGCATGCGCCAGCTCGCGGAACGCTACCCGTGGATCGACATCGAGCGGGCGGGCATTTGGGGCCATTCGGGCGGCGGGTTCGCCACGGCGGCTGCGATGTTCCGCTACCCCGACTTCTTCAAGGTCGGCGTCGCCCAGGCCGGCAACCACGACAACCGCAGCTACGAGGACGACTGGGGCGAGCGGTTCATGCCGCCCTACGAGCGCACGAACGGGAGCGACAACTGGGCGATCCAGGCGAACCAGCTCGTGGCTCAGAACCTGCGCGGCAAGCTGCTGCTGGCCCACGGCGCGATGGACGACAACGTGTCGATCTACAACACGTACCTGGTGGTGGATGCGCTGATCAAGGCGAACAAGGACTTCGACCTGATCGTCTTCCCGTACGCGCGGCACGGCTTCGGCGTGGACGACAACTACATGACGCGGCGCCGCTGGGACTACTTCGTCAAGCACCTCCTGGGCGCGGAGCCGCCGAAGGAGTACCGGATCGGCGGGCCGCGGAGCTAAGCGGGGCGGTCGTCGCCTCGCAGGCCGCGGTACCGGAGTCCGTAAGGGGGGTTCGCTGGGTCCGCGCGGCGGTGGTCGTCGCCACCGGCCGCCGCGCAGCCGGCGACAACGGCGATCGTGACAGCGGCTCCGTTCGTCGCCGAACAACGAGCTGTCCGAGGTCTCACGCTCGGACAACCTCACGAGCCAGATGTTCCCGCGCTTCCCCGCCTCAGCATCCGGGCTCCGCTCCGCCTCGAGCCCTTCTGATGCCTTGCGGCCCGTTCAAGCGTATATATTTTTTCAGAAATACCGCCTTACTGGCCGAAATGCCAAGCTGGGCCAATAAGATGGCGACGCAGCGTTGGCCGCGCTCCGTGAACGCAGCTCGGCGGGCCACGACGCAGCTCGTTTCACTGTGCGTGCGCCCGAGCCCGTGCTGGCGCGCGTCAGGTTGCAACGAGCACCGGCGACGGGGGCTCGTGTTGGGGGGTATCGCGGTTGGGTTGCTCTGGCTCGGTTGCGCACGGGCCGAGGCCCCTCCCGCGCTCGTCATTTTCGACGAATCGCTCGGAGAGCCGTTCTCGATTCGTGACGCCGGATTCAAGGGATACTCGCTCGCGGCGGAGGCCATGCGAAACGCTGGGTACCGTGTTGCGGCGAACTGGAGGCCGCTGCACGACCTGCTGCCGGCCATCCCCGAGCCCAGCCGGACCGTGGTTGTGGTCGCCGTTCCCTCGCGAAGTGCCACGGCCGAGACCCGCCGTGCCGCGGCCGCATTCCTCAATGCCGGCGGCCGTATGCTGCTCCTAGCAGAGCATGACGACATCTACGGCAACGCTTCGATTGTCAACGAGTTGCTGAGCGATACCGGTGTGGAGATCGGAAAGGGGCGGTTGGCGGGTGCGAAAGGCACGGCCTTCTCTCCAGGGCCGGTATCGGTGGGGCGCTCGGTTCCGCTCCAGCTCGATTCCGTGATCCTCTATCTTGCCGCGCCGTTCGCGCGGATTGGGGAACGTACCGTCATACTGCTGGAAGGCGACGCAGGTACACCCCTGGTCCTGGGCGCCAGTGCCGGGAGAGGACGGCTCGCCGTGGCCGGCGATGCTGAGTTCATATGGAACGGGACGCCGGGGTATGGGATCCGCTCCGGGCGGAACGAGGAGTTCCTTCTCGGGTTGGTGCGCTGGCTCCTTCGACACACACGGCGCGCAGCCAACGCCGTCCCGCCGCGCGCCCCCGGGGGCGAGCCGGGTGACGTCGTCGCGGTAACGGATCGACATCGCCATCACTACGGCCACACGCCCGACGGGTACGCTGCGTTGCTGGATGCGCTCGCCGCGCGAGGGCTGAAGGTCACCGTAACAGATGACTCTGCGGCGATCGCCAACGCGGGTACACTCATCATCGCGGATCCCGCACCGACGTTGCCTGCGGGCGTACGCGAGGCACAGCGGATCGTGTTCCTCCTCGGAGCGGCCTCGGGACCGCCGGTGCGCACGAACGACCTCCTCCCCGCGCGTCACCCCGTGGCGCAACTGCTCGCCGCCGGGGGCATCGAATGGCTCCATGGAATCGTGGACGGTCCGTTCGACGAGTCGCAACAGCCCATGCCGGAGACGTGTCGGTGGCGCCGCGCAGCGCTCCTCCGCCTGTTCGAGGAGCGTCCCTCCACGCAAGTCCATGCCTGGACCCGAACGGCGGCCAACCGCTACGTGCTGCCTTGGGTCAACGCCCATGGCGAGATCCTCGACGGCCCGGTGCCGCCCTTCCACGCTGAAGGTTGGCCCATGGTGATCTCGACTGCGCGGCATTTCGTCATAGCATCAGGGTCAGTACTTGCCAATGTCGAAGCGGGCAACGAGTGCTTTGCAGCGCTTACCGACCAGATCGCATCCTGGATTCAGCTCGGCAAGACCGGGGATGGGAGTCGGCCATCGCTCAAGCCCTGAACAAGGAGATCGCATGCTACGGCCCGTGCATCGTAGCCACGCGCTCGGCGTGGTCGTCGTGATCGCTGCCTTCGGCTGTACTGAGCGTGTGGCGGAGCCCGAACTCGTTACGCCGGTCACGCCGCCGGAGCAGTTCGCGCTCGTTGAGGACACGGGCGTCGTCCGGGGCCCCCTCATCGCCGAGGTCACCGTGCAGGTTCCGGAATCAGGGGCCGCTTTCGGCGAAACGATGCTCTGGACGCACGGTCAGATCGACACGACGGCCATCTTGGAGATCACAGCCGACATCGCTCTGGACAACAGGACGTTAGGGGTATCGGAGGTCGTCTACCCCGGAGGTGTCATCGCGTATTATCGCAGCGACGGCGAACTCGTGCGTCGCTCGGTCAACGTCATATTCTTTGCCATTTCACCGTCTGGAATACCACAGCTCCAACCCTTGACGGGATTCGACGAATCAGCCACCACCGTCGTCGCGCTGGACACAGATGCCCCGAACCACGGCTTCCTGCTGACATGGAGCGTTTCCGAGGAGGAGCTCGTAGGCTACAACATCAACGATGGCGGAGATCCGCCCGATTGCGTGCTGTTGATCAGCTTTCTCTGCTACGGAAGCCCGAGCTACTCTCCCGAGAACGTATCGGACACACCACCGCACGGATCGGTGCAGGTGCGTGTGTACGCTGCAGGGTCCGGTGAGGCCGTACGGATCCAACCGGTGGACGGCACCATGAGCGTGCGACCCGCAGGCACCGGAGGTCAGCCCCTGGCGCTGCGGGTCGGCGTGTTCGACACGGGCGGCTCTCCGATACCGAACCGCACCGTCGTGCTCACCGTGGATGGTATCGAGCAAACCGGTGGGCACCAGCACGGTGGGACCATGCCGAATGGCATGCTGTCGCAGACGCAGATCAACACCGGCCCGAGCGGGCTGGCCGAGGTCCGGTACACGCCGGACGTCTTCAGCGGCAAGGTGGTCATCCGCGGGACGAGCGGAAACGCCAAGCCAGCGGAAGACACCATCCTGATTCAGGTTCCCGGGCTCGTTGCGCTCGAGGCGAGCGAGACCATAAGGCTCATCGGAATAAGGGACGAGCACCCCAGCAGCCATTGGGGAACGCCGGACATGGTGTCGGCGCTACGAGCGCTCGCAGACTCAGTCCACACGCGGTACGACACCCATATCGAAGTCAACGACATGAGCCTGGAGTTCGGCGGCAAGTTCGATCTGGCCGCGGACTACTCGCGCGGCGGCAGCCACGCCGAGCACCGCGTGGGAAGGAACGCCGATCTCCGGACCATCATTTTCACGCATGCGCAACTGAGATTCATTCATCGTACCTGGGAGCTACTGGGCGGCTCCGTCTACGACGAGACGAATACGTCCCAACCGCACTATCATCTGCGCTTCTAATAGGAGCGGTGCCATGAGACACGTCATGATCCTGATGTTGCTCGCGCTCCCCGCTCGCTTGAGCGCCCAGGGCACACCGGGTACCAATATCTCAATCGACGTCCTCGTCGGCCCAGTTACCCGCCACGGTGACACGATCAGCGTGCAATACGTGCTACGGAGCCAACCACAGAGTGTGGAACCCCTCTTCCATTATACGGTGGATGCCCCCGCCCCCGTGGTGGCGATGACGCACCCAGATCCAAAGGAGGATTGGGCGACTTTCACGGAGTATCGCGGACGTTCCATCGCCGAATGGACGGTACTGGGCGACGAAATGCAGCCCGGCGACACCAGCCCACCACTCGGCTTCCGCGCAATCGGGTTGCCCACGATCGTAACCTATTGGGTGCGTGGCTACACCCCGCCGCCGCCGCTCGGGGCCGCGGACACCTTGCCCGTCGTCGCGCCATCCGATCCGCTAACCGAGAACAGCGTGCCCGGAAAGACAGTGGGCGTCGAACCGTTCCCGAGCGACCTCACTCCCCCGGCGCTCCTGAGGCGTATCCAGGGGCTACTAGGCGAGAGCTGCTCGCTCGGGTGGGTCGCGTCCGGAACGTGTCCTTCGCTGGCCGCGCTCCTCCAGCAGGCCAGTACGGCGCTCGGCGTGGATGACATCGCAACAGCAATCGCGCGGCTCGACGCCTTCGTCGCGGAGCTGGAGAGCGGGCACCAGACCGGCAGCGGCGCCGTGAACGCCGCGGCCTACTGGCTGCTGAGGATCAACGCCGAATTCATCCGCGAGCGCCTGGAGGCTCTTTCGCCCGGTCTCACGGAATGGGCGCCGGGCATCGACTACAAGGTCGGTGATGAAGTGCGCTTCCAGGGGCTGGACTATCGCTGCCGTCAGGCCCATCGCTCGCAGGTCGGCTGGGAGCCACCCAACGTGTACGCGCTCTGGGCCCGCATCAACACGGGCGGACAGTGGGCTCCGCAGGTGCTCTACGAGGCCGGCGACCAGGTCCTCTTCGAAGGCATTCGGTATCGCGCGATTCAGGGCCACCAATCGCAGCCCGGCTGGGAGCCCCCTGTCACGCCGGCGCTCTGGGCCCGCGTGGACGAGCCCGGCGGGCTGCTCGATCGCTGAACAGGTCCACAGGCGGGGCTCCGGCCGCGAGGCGGCCGGGGCCCCTGCACCCGTGGCGGCCATCGGAGCCGGCGGAGCCCCGCCGGCTCACGCCGCCCGATCCTCGCCTCGCTCCTCCGACGCCGCCGCGCCTCCGTCCCAGTCCCGCTTCGGGACGACGCTGATCCTCCCGTCCGTCTCCAGGATCACCCACAACGCCTCGTCCAACCGCTCGAGCCCGGCCTTGCGGAGCTCGGCGTAGACCTCTTCGGGCGGGACCCGCTGCTGGTTCATGTTCCGCTCGATGAACCGGCCGTCGTGCACGAGCACGGTGGGAGTCCCTTCGATGATCTCCTGTGAGCGGCGGCTCAGGTGCGTCAGCACCGACGTCATGAACACCAACGTGAAGAGGGTGCACAACGCGATGACCGCGTTGGTCATCGAGTAGTCCTCCCGCAGCAGCGCCTGGGTCACGAGGTCGGGGATGAGCAGCAACGTGACCAGGTCGAACGGTGTGAGCTGGCCGAACTCACGCTTCCCGACCACCCGTAGCGCGAACAGCACGAACACATAGACGAACGCTACGCGGATGACCGTTTCCATGGTGCCTCACGGGAATACGAGGGTTTCGAGGTCGACGCGGACGGTGTCCGTGCCGGCCGCTGCCGTGACCTGGCCTCGGTGCCGCCAGTAGCGGAATCCCTGGATCTCCGCGACGACGAGCCGTGTCCCGCCCGGTTCGACGTCGAGCAGGTCGACCTCGTACCCCCGCACGGGCGGGGGACTGATCATGATGTTCGAGAAGCGGCTGATGTACGCGGTGTCGAACGCGACGGTGAGCGTGTCGATCCGGCGGCCGGATGTGTTGGTGACCAGGACCTCGACGCTGCTGATCTGCCGGTAACGGTAGCGTTCGGGGTAGAGCACGCGGAGCTCGAGCGCGCCGGCGCGGGCCTGGACCCGCCCCCAGCGCTCGCCGAAGACGCCGAGCAGCGCGAGGACCGGGACGGCCACGAAGACGAGCAGGCCCACGAGGTGGAACCGTTCGAAGCACAGACGGCGCCGGATGTCCGGTGGCTGGGGTGGCCGGTCGGATCCCTTCTGATCGCTCATCGTCCGCGGCTCGGTCCTGCAGCAACCTTCGGGGTCGGGGCGGCGTCCGCGATGTGCCCGCCGGTCTCCCCCGCATCCAGGCCGCGTGCCAGAACCACGCCAGAACGCGTCGAGCCCCGGCGCCCGAGGCGGGGCCGGGGCTCGGCACGGAGCGACCGCTGGGCGAGGGCTCAGGTCAGCGCTTCCGCACCTCCATGCACCGGCTCCACCCCACGGCCGGCGCGCACCCGCTCCGGCTCCAGCGCGGGCACCCCCTGCGGCGCCCGACGCAGCACGCGCCGCCGCACCCACGCGCCGAAGTCGTCGAAGTACGTATAGGCGACCGGGACGACGACCAGCGTCAACAGCGTGGAGGTGATCAGTCCGCCGATCACCGCCCGCGCCATGGGGGCGCGGAAGCCACCGCCCTCACCCATTCCCAGCGCGATGGGCAGCATGCCGCAGATCATCGCAATGGTCGTCATCATGATGGGCCGTAGACGGACGCGTCCCGCTTCGACCAGCGCGGTCCAGCGGTCCGTCCCTTCCCTGCGCCGCTGGTTCGCGTTGTCCACCAGCAGGATCGCGTTCTTGGTCACCAGACCCATGAGCATGATGACGCCGATCATGGACATCATGTTCATGGTGTCGTCCGTGATCAGCAGCGCCAGCAACACGCCGACCAGCGAGAGAGGCAGCGACAGCATGATCGCGAACGGCTGCGTGAAGCTCTCGAACTGGCTCGCCAGGATCAGGAAGATCAGGATCACGGCGAGCAGCAGCGCTTCGATCACGTAGCCGACCGTCTCCTGCAACTGCTCCGTCTCGCCGCCGAACGTGATGCTGTACCCCGGCGGGACGTCCAGCTGCTGGATCGCACGGGCGATCTGTGCGGAGGCCTCCGAGACCGACAGCTCCGGCACCGTGGAGGCGCCGACCGTCACGACGCGCTGGAGGTCCTGCCGGTCGATCTGCGCGGGCGCCGAACTCGGCACGACGCGCGCCACTTGCCCGAGCGGCACGGTGATCGCCGCACCGCTCTCCGTGCGCCGGGCCGTGGCAATGGGGAGCGTGAGCAGGTCCTCGAGCGAGGCGCGCTGGTCCGCCGCGAGCTGGATGACGACGTCGCGCTCCTCGCCCGTCGGATCCTCCCATGTCGTGGCCACCTGGCCCGCCAGCAGCGGGCGCACCGTGGCCGAGATCTGGCCCACGTCGAGCCCCAGCTCGTTGGCCAGATCCCGGTTCACCTCGATGCGGTACTCGGGCTTCGGCTCGCCCATGGAGCTCTTCACGTCGATGACGCCCGGGATCGCCTTCATGGCCGCGGCGACCTGGTCGGCGAGCTCCTGGAGGCGGTTCACGTCCGGCCCGCGCACGAGAACCTGGATCGGCCGCTGGGGCCCCCCGAATCCGCCGGCGTCGAGGACGGCGGTCGTGACGCCGTAGATCGAAGCGAGCCGCTCGCGCGCGGCCACCATCAGCTCGTCCTGGCTCAGTGAACGCTCCCGCCGGGGCTTGAGCTTCACGTAGACCTCGCCGGCGTTGACCGTACCCATGGCCCCGGCGCCGATGGTCGTGTACGTGTAGTCCACGCCATCGAGCTCGCGTAGCGCGGCGATGATCTCGTTGGCCTTGCGGCGCGTGTAGTCGATGGACGAGCCCTCCGGGGTCTCGAACGTGACCGCGAACTGGCTGCTGTCCATGTCTGGCATGAAGCCGCCGCCAATGAAGGGGAACAGCAGGAACGCGCCGAAGAACGCCGCCGCCGCCATGGCCAGCGTCGTCTTGCGGTGGCCCAGTGCCCAGGCGATGACGCCACGGTAGCGGTCCGCCTGCGCATCGAACCACGCGTTGAACGCCGTGATCGGCCGGGTCAGGCGCGCGAGCAAGCCGCGCCCCTCCTTGTGCGGCTCCACGCCCCAGTGCGCCGACAGCATCGGCGTCAGGGTGAACGAGACGAACAGCGAGACCAGCACGGCGAAGGCGACCGTCATGCCGAACTGGTAGAAGAACCGGCCGACGATCCCGCCCATGAACGCGACCGGCACGAACACCGCGACGATGCTCAGCGTCGTCGCCATGACGGCGAGGAAGATCTCACGCGTACCCCGCCGGGCGGCGACGAACGCGCTCTCGCCCATCTCCCGGTGCCGCACGATGTTCTCGATCACCACGATCGCGTCGTCCACCAGGATGCCGATCGAGAGCGACAGCCCCAGCAGCGTCAGCATGTTCAGGGTGAAGCCGAGCGCGTACATGAGGATGAACGACGCGATCACGGAGATCGGCAGCGCGAACGACGTGATGACCGTCGCCTTCCAGTCGTTCAGGAAGATCATGACGACGAGCACGGTCAGGATCGCGCCGAGGATCAACTCGAAGATCACGTCGTCCACCATGTGGCGGATGTACTCCGAGTTGTCTCGCACGATGGAGAGCTGCGTGCCCTCAGGCAGGGTGGGCCCGAGCTTGGCGATCAACTCCTTGACATCCTCGGCGACCTGCACCGTGTTCGCGCCGCTGACCTTGAGCACGTCGATCGCGATGGCGCGCGTATGGTCCACGAACGCCAGCGAGCGCTCTTCCGCCGCGCCGTCCTCGACGTCCGCGACCTGACCGAGGCGGACGGGTGCGCCGTTGCGTGTCGCGACGATGATGTCCGCGAACATGGCCGGGTCGGTGATCCGCCCCGTCACACGCACGAGCTGTTCGCCCGTGCCGCGCTCGACGCGGCCCGCCGGCACGTCCAGGTTCTGGCGCTGGAGCGCGCCGATGATCTCGGCGACGGACACGCCGAGCGCCTGCATGTCGGCCGGCCGCAGGTAGATGCGGATCTCGCGCTCGAGCCCGCCGGCCAGCCGCGCCTCGCCCACGCCGTTCACCGCCTCGATCTGACGACGCACGACCTCATCGGCCAGGCGTGTGAGCTCGGTGGGGCTGAGCGTGGTCGAGGACAACGCCAGCGAGAGGATCGGCTGGTCGTTCGGGTTGAACGTCTGCACGACCGGCGGATCGATGTCCTGCGGCAGCAGGCGGCGGTTCGCGTCGATCTTGGCGCGGATGTCCGCGGCGGCGGCGTCGCGGTTCCGGCCGAGATCGAACTCGATGATGATCATGCTCACGCCCTCGAGCGAGTAGGACGTGATGCGGTCCACTCCCTGGACCGGGTTGAACGCCCGCTCGAGCGGCTCCGTGATCTCGCGCTCCACCGCCTCCGGGCTCGCACCCGGGTACGTGGTCTGGACCACGACGACCGGGATGTCGATCTCCGGGAACTCGTCAATGGGCAGTCGCCGGAAGCCGAACAGCCCGAGCACGACCAGCGCCAGCATCATCATGGTCGTGAAGACGGGCCGGCTGATGGCGACGCCGCTCAGGCCACCGCCCTCGCCCCGGTCGTGCCGCAGCTCGTTGTCCCGATCCGGGATCTTCTCTTTCGTCGCTGCCATCGCTCACCGCTCCTGCGGAACGGGGGAAGCCGCGGCCGGCGACGCACCCGCGATGCGCACCAGCGTCCCCTCTTCGATGGTCCCGGGCGCGGCGATCACGCGCTCGCCCGGCTCCAGGCCGGACAGCACCTGGACCACGCCGCGGCGCAGGTCCTCCGCGCCGATGGTGACCGGCTGCCGGACGGCGCGGTCGTTGCGGATCGCCCAGACGTACGGCTGATCCCCGTCGCGCCGCACCGCGGAGCTCGGAACGACGACGCCGTCCTGCCGCTCGCCCGTCAGGATGCGCCCGGTCGCGAACAGCCCGCCGACCAGTGCACGGTTGTGGTTCGGCAGTTGGACGTACACGCCGACCTGGCCGGTCGCCGGGTCTGCCGTCGGTTCGACCCGCGCGACCTTGCCGGTCAGCACGCGGCCCGGCATGGCGTCCACCGTGAACTCGACAGGCAACCCCGGGCGTAGCCCGGCCGCCCGGTTCACCGGGACCTGGCCGGCCAGCTCGAGGATGCGCGCATCCACGACGGTGAACAGCGGCTGCCCGATGTTGACCGCCTCTCCCTCGTTCGCGTGTCGCTTGCTGACCTCGCCCGCGAACGGCGCGACGACCGTCGTACGGCGCGCCTGCTCGTCGGCGCCGACCGCCTGCGCCCGCGCGGCTTCGAGCTGCGCCTGCGCCGCCTCGTGCGCGGCCTGCGCCTGACGGAACTCGATCTCCGACATCGCGCCGGCCTCGTAGAGCTTGCGGGCGGACTCGAGCTGGCGCGCCGCAAGGGCGAGGTTCGCCTCGGCCGCGGCGACGCCGGCCTGCGCGCTCGCGGCCTGGCCCCGGATTCCCTCCGCCTCGATGCGGGCGAGGACCTGCCCCGCGCGGACCGCATCGCCACGGTCCACCTGAACCGACACGAGCACGCCGGGCACCTGCGCGCGCACTTCGGCCTGGCGGTACGGCAACAGCGTGCCCGTCACGACGACGCCTGCGGCCACGCTCTCACGTTCCGCGACCGCGACGTCCGCCGCATCCAGCGTGACGGCGGCGACGGCGTTCTCGGCACCCGCACCGGCGGCCTGCGACCCACCGCCCGCACAGCCCGCGAGCACCACGCCCGCCGCGAGCAACCCGTAGACCTGCCTATGCCTCCACGTCATGAGTCGACCCCGTGATCGGTTGCGTTTCGGTATGCGCTGCACCCTGGTCCGCCGTTCCTCCACTCGCTCCGCGTGCCGGGCAGGGATGCGAGCCGGAGGGACGGCGAGAGGTCACGGCAGCGTCGTGCGGTCCACCGGCAGGCCGAGCATCCGCTCCGCCTGCGCGAGCGCCGTGTACGCCGCGTGATACGCCTGCACCTGGTTGATCCGCGCCTGCTGGAGCGCCAGCCGCGCGTTGGAGACATCGAGCTGCGTGGCCAGCCCCTCGCGGTAGCGCAGCTCCGTGAGCTCGTAGACACGCTCCGCCTGCTCCACCGTGCGGCTCGCCGCGGCGACCTGGGCCTGCGCGCGCTCCAGCTCGCTCTTCGCCTGCCGGTACTGGAGGCGCAGCGCCTCACGGAGCTGCTCGAGCTGGAGCTCCGCCTGCCGCAACTGCGCCTTCGCAGCGTCCACATCCGCGCCGCGCTTGAAGCCCTGGAACAGCGGCAACTGCACCGCGAAGCCGACCGTCCAGTCGTCGCGCCAATCATTGCGGGCCGGGAAGCCGAACGAGCCTGCCGGGAACGCCTGCCGCATCAGGCTGCCCGTCAACGCGACGGTGGGCAGATACGCGGCCCGCGCGATGTCCACCTGCTCCTCGGAGATCGTGACCTGCTCGCGCGCCGCGCGCAGCGCCGCCCTCCGGTTCAACAGATCCTCCGCCTCGTCCAGCTCCGGGAGTTTGATGGCGACGAGGTCCGTCCCCGTCGACGTCTGCGCGTCCAGCTCCGTCGTCAGCTCGATCTCCGCGTCCGCCGGCAGGTTGATCAGGCGCTTGAGGTTGAGCATCGCGACGTCGCGCTGGTTCCGCGCCTGCACGAGCTGCGGCATCAGGTTCTCCAGCTCGACCTCCGCGCGGAGCGCCTCCAGCTCGGAGGCCCGGCCCGCCGAGAGCCGGAGCCGCACCTGCTCCAGGTGCTCACGCGCCAGCTCCGTGCTCATCTCCACGATCTCCACGCTGCGGCTGGCCAGGAGCGCGTCGTAGTACGCGCGCTTCACGTCCAGCGCAATCTCCGCCCGCGCCTCCTCCAGCGCCGCGCTGGCCGCGTCCGCCGCCGCTTCGGCCGCGCTGATGGCCGAGCTGATGCGCCCGCCGGTGAACAGCGGCTGCGACACGCTCAGACCCGCGACCCAGGTGTGCTCGTTGCCGAACGGCAGGTTCCTGAACAACCCGCCCAGCGCACCGAGCGCGGCGTTCGGCGTCTTGTCCTCGAGGTACTTGACGCGCTCCTCCAGCGGCAGCGTGGGATCCGGCTCGAAACGCAGGCTGTCCGGCAGGGTGAAGCCGCCCACGTTCTGGAAGACCGAACGCAGCGTACGCGTGTATCCGAACTGGGCGTTGACCTGCGGCAGCGCCGCAGACCGCGCACTCCGCGCCTGCGCCCGCGCCGCATCCACCTGCGCCTTCGCCAGGCGCACCTCCTCGCTCTGCTCCAGGGCGCGCGAGAGCGCGTCCTGCAAGCTCAACTGGATCCGCGCGGCCCCGGCCTCAGCCGGCGGCTCCTGCGCGGCGAGCCCCGCCGGAACCAGCGGGGCCAGAAGGACGACGGCGAGCAGCCGCATCCGCATGTTCCTCATCGCTTCAGGCTCCTTCCCGGCCGGCACCCTGCCCGGCCGGCACGTTCAGCCCTCTCTCCTCTCGCCACGCCTCCGCCGCCTCGCCCAGCGACCGGTACAGATGCCCGAACAACGAGGCGAGGCCATCGAGGCGCGCGCGCACGCGCACGTCCTGTGCGGCCGGCGTCTGCAACGCGGCCAGCAGCAGGTCGCGCAGCTCCCCGATCTGCCGGAGGCGTTCTTCCAGGATCCGGTTGTGCAGCTCTTCGTGGACGTAGTAGTAGTCCCGCCGATCCCCCGGCACCACGGCCCGCTCTGCCGCGCCGAGACGCTCCAGCAGGCGCGCGTTCGTGCTCGCGCTCGCCTTGCTGATCCCGAGATCGGCGGCCAGGTCGTCCAGCGAGAGCGGTTCCGCAGCGAGCAGGAGCCGTCCGAGGATCAGCCCCGCGGCGCGCGGCAGGCCGTCCTGCTCGAACTTCAGGCCCATCCGTTCGATGATGTGCTCCGTGGGCTGCTCCACGACGACCCCTCCTGAGCGGGTGCGTTAGGGGAGAGACGATGCGCCGAGTCGTACGTTACTTTCAGAATCTATTGAAAGTTCCAAATCAGGAGAAGCGCCTTCCCTACGGACGGGCACGGGCCAGAGGGCGCCTGAGAGCACCATGTGGACCACATCGCCCCGCCGGCGGACGGCCTTACCGGCCCGCCAGCCCGCTCCCCGACGTGCAAACAGCCGCGGCGTCGCTCCGTCCGCCGGCGCGGCGCCGACCCGGCACCGGCCTGCGCCCGGGTGCGACGGATGCCACCTACGGGTGCACCGCCATCCGGGTTTCGCCACGGAGAAACCTCCCCGGGGTGGGGACGGTCACGTCGGCCCGGGAGACGGTCGCTGGCGGGAGACGTACACGCGGTCGCGTCGAGAGGGCCGTCGCTGGACCGGTGGGCCGTGGTCGAGCACCCGGCGCGTCACGCCCCGCCGTCGCCGCTCTCCGGCGCGGCCGCGAGCGCAAGGATCCGACGCGGCGCCGCGCCGCGCACGTCGAGCCGCGTCCACGTGTCGCCCCGGTCGCGGCTCGCGTAGATCCGCTCGTCCGCCAGCCCGGCGACCAGCAGCCCACGCATGGCGAGTAGCGCGTACGGCATGCTGTCCAGCGGCTGAGGCAGCCCGCCTTCGAGCCGTTCCCACGGCCCCTCGCCCCGCCAGCGGTAGATGTGCGCCTCTGCGTGACCCCGGCCGTGCGCGGCGCCCGGGGCGGTGCTCGCGGAGATGTACCAGACGTCCGGGTCATCGGGGTCGACGGCGAGCGCCCACGTGTAGTGGCGGTCGCGCCCCTCGTCCGCGGGCCGCCACGTCTCGCCCCCGTCGAAGCTCCATGCGGCGCCGCCGCCGCCTGCCTCGTACGCGCGTTCCGTGTGGACGGGGTGCCACGCGAGCGCGTGCACGTCCCGCTGCGCGCCGGGACGGTGGTCCTCCCACGTCTCGCCGCGGTCCGTGCTGCGCATCAGGCCGCCCAGCTCGATGCCGGCGAGCAGCAGGCCCGCGTCGTGCGGATTCGGCGCGATCCAGCGCACATGGGAGGTCCACGGCCGCGGCGGGAAGCTCCACGTGGACGCCGAGGGGAGCCGACGCAGCGCATCCAGCTCCCGCCAGCTCGATCCGCCGTCGTCGCTCCGGAAGACCATGCTCGGCTGGGTGCCGGCGTAGACCGCGCCGTCGGCTGGACTGACGGCGAGGGAGAAGACGTCGCGGGCGGGGAGATCGGCGCCGCTCCAGGAGGCCCCGCCGTCGTCGCTCCTCCAGACGCCGCGTCCCCGGGAGCCGGCGAAGATCCGGCCCGGCTCGCGTGGATGGACGGCGACGCACTGGAGCCGCCGGTCCTCGAGGAGGAGGCGGGACTCGAGGGCGCCGTCGCGTTCCGCGAGGCACCGAAGGCCGAGGTCGGTGACGGCGAAGAGGGTGGCCATGGCGGGCTCCCGACAGGGGTCGCGGGGGGCGCTGCTCCGGAGGCGGCGCGGCGCGCAGGGCGGCCTGCTCCCGCCCCACGAGACGACGCCTGCGCTCTCGGACGGCCCGTGCGCCCTGCTGCACGGTCCGGGCCGTCGCCATCCCGGTTTGCCGCGTGCGCCGTGCCGTGCGTGTTTCCCCGACCGGGTCTCAACGACCCGTGCCCCCGGCCGCAAACGGTTTCCGAAAACGTTGACACACAGGCCGGCGCGATCGTGCCGCCCCCCGCAGGCGGCCCGGCGCCGTTCGCGCCCGACGTCGCGATCCCGGCGCTCCAGACGATGCGCGACCGCTGCGGCGAGCACCTCTTACGGCCGCTGCGCCCGGTCCTCGCCCTGATCGAGAACGGCCGCTCAGGGCTGGTGTGGCGGTTGATGCGCGGGGCGCCGGAGATCGTGCCGGGCCTGGAGCGTGCGGGGCTCAGCGGCAACCCGACTCCAACCTCGTCCCTCGCGTCATTCCTCGAACAGCGCCTCGCCGTTGCTGCGGATGACCTCCGAGTAGAAGCGCGCGCTCGCCTTGGGCGTGCGCTTCTGCGTCTCGAAGTCCACGTGCACGATGCCGAAGCGCTTCGAGCAGCCGTGCGCCCACTCGAAGTCGTCCAGCAGCGACCAGACGAAGTAGCCGCGCACGTCCACGCCCTCACGGATCGCCTGGTGCACGGCGAGCAGGTGATCGCGAAGGTAGGCGATGCGCTGCGGGTCGTACACGCCGGACTCCGGCGCCACGGGCGGGTCGGCGAACGCTGCGCCGTTCGCGGTGATGTAGATCGGCACATCGCCGTAGCGCTCGCGCACCTGCCGCAGGATCTCCACCAGCCCCTGCGGGTAGACCTCCCAGTCCATCTCGGTGTACACCGCGCCCGGCTGGCGCACGCCGGCGATGCGCGGCGGCGGCGCGGACGGATCGTCCCGGGTGATGCGGCGCGTGGAGTAGTTGATGCCGATGAAATCGATGGGTTGCCGGATGTACTCGAGGTCGCCCGGCGGAACGTCGGGCCAGGCGTCGCCGAAGATGTCCGCCATCTCGTCCGGGTAACGGCCCAGGAACACCGGGTCGAGGTACTGCCGGTTGATGTAGGCGTCCATCCGGTTCGCCGCCGCGATGTCCTCCTCCCGGTCCGATGCGGGATACTGCGGCTCGAGGTTCACGACCAACCCGATCCGGTGGCGCCCCTCGGCGCGGTACGCCTCCACCGCCATCGCATGGGCGCGCAGCAGGTTGTGCGCGACGACGGGCGCCTCATCGACGCTCGCGTGCCCGGGCGCGAGCACGCCGCGCAGGTAGCCGCCGTCCGCGACGGCCCACGGCTCGTTCAGCGTCGCCCAGAACCGTACGCTGCCGTCCAGCGCGCGGAACACGACGCTGGCGTAGTCGGCGAACCAGCCGGCGATGTCCCGGTCCAGCCACCCGCCGCGCTCATCCAGCGCGGCGGGCAGGTCCCAGTGGTAGAGCGTGGCGAACGGCTCGATGTCGTTCTCCCGCAGCGCGTCCACCAGCCGGCGGTAGAAGTCGAGCCCCCGCTGATTGACCCGGCCCTTCCCTTCCGGCAGCACCCGCGCCCATGCGATGCCGAAGCGGTAGGCGGTGAGCCCCAGCTCCCGCATCAGCCGCACGTCCTCGGGCCAGCGCCGGTAGTGGTCGCACGCGACGTCGCCCGTGCCGCCGTCCGTGATGCGGCCGGGGGTGTGAGCGAAGAGGTGCCAGATGCTCGGGCCCGCGCCGTCCGCGAGCGGCGAGCCCTCGATCTGGTACGCGGACGTGGCCGCGCCCCAGAGGAAGTGGTTCGGGAACGTGGTTCCGTCCTCCATCGTCGCTCGTCCGCGAGGCATCACCCACCGAGATACCATGCCGCGATCGAGAAGTAGATGATCACGCCCACGATGTCGGCCAGCGACGTGATCAGCGGCGCACTCGCCGTCGCCGGGTCGAAGCCGAGACGGGTCAGCAGGAACGGCATCGACATGCCCATCAGGCTGCCGACGATCACGATGACGAACATCGTGCTCGCGACGACCAACGTGACCTCAGGGGCCCGGACGATCCCGATCAGCGACGCCGCCACGGCCATCGTGATCCCCAGCGCGCCGCTGACCGCCAGCTCCTTGCCCAGCATCCGCAGCCAGTCCCGCATCCCCACATCGCCCGTGGCCAGCGCCCGGACCATCAGCGTCGCCGACTGGGCCCCCGCGTTGCCTCCGCTGCCGATCAGCAGGGGCAGGAAGAAGACGAGGGCGACGGATGCCGCGATCGTGTCGCTGAACGCGGCGATGCCCGCACCCGAGAAGATGTTCACCACGACCAGTGCGAGCAGCCACAGGATGCGCCGGCGGTAGAGATAGCCGACCGTCGCCTCCTTGAGGCTCGTCCTCAGGGGCGCGACGGAGCCGACCCGATGGAAGTCCTCCGTCGCCTCCTCCTCCGCCACGTCGAGAATGTCGTCCACCGTGACGATCCCCAGGAGTACGCCGTCGGAGTCCACGACCGGCAAGGCGATCAGGTCGTAGCGCAACATGAGCAGGACGGCTTCCTCGCGATCGGCGTGCGCCGGCACCGTGACGAACGCGTGGTCCATGATCTCCTCCACGCGCGTCCCGGGGGCGGCGAGGATCAGGCGCCGGAGCTCGATGTCGTCCAGCAGCCGCCACTCCTGGTCCACCACGTAGACCACGTTGATCGTCTCGCTGTCCTTGCCTTTCGCCCGGATGTGGGCCAGCGCCTGCTCGATCGTCCACTCCGGCCGGACCGCCACGTAGTCCGGCGTCATGAGCCTGCCCACGCTCTCCGCCGGGTACCCCAGGAGCCAGCGCGCCTCCTTGAGGTCCTCGGGTGAGAGGAGGTTGAGCAACCGCTGCGTCACCTGGCCGGGCAGCTCTTCCAGGAGCTGGGTGCGGTCGTCCGGCGGGAGGCCCGCCAGCAGTTCGCGGGTCTCGTCGTCCGTCAAGTCCTCGAGCAGCGTCCGCCGCCACTGCGGCTCCAGGTGTGCGAACGCCGCAGCGGCCTGCGGCCGTGCCAGCGCGCGGAACAGCAGCACGCGGTCCGGCTTGTCCAGCTCGGTCAGGCGGTCCGCGATCTCCGGGGCCGGCACGTCGGCCAGCGCCCGCCGGAGCATCGCCCAATCCCGTGCGTGGATCAGCTCCGCGATGTCCGCCCCAACGACACCGTTCGTCACGCGTCCCTCTCGGTGCTGCGGTGATAGGCCATGGCCGGCAGCACGGTGTCTCGATCCGGGAGCGGGCGCAAGGAAGGCGTCTCGGTCGACCCAAGGCCAAGGCGGACAGGCGCCGCACCGGCACGGCTTCCGAGCCCACCGGCCTTCCCGCGCCTCTGCGCCGCCCCAAGGGCATGTCGCCCGAGGCCGATCCCGCGTAGCTTCCCTCTCCGTCGGGGAGCAAGATTGATCCGGGAGGAGCACATACTCATGAAGATCTTGCTGGCTCTCGACGGCACGGACGGCAGCTTCGGCGCCGCGCGCGTGGCGACCCTCCTGGCCCAGCGCGAATCCGCCGCCGTCACCGTCGCCACCGTTGCGGAGCCGCCACCGGCGTACCGGGCCGGCGGCGCCGTCCCTCTCGCGACCCGCGCCGAGGAGCGCGACCTGGTGCGCGCGCACCTGGAGCGGGTCCAGGCGCAGATCGAGGCGGCGGGCGCGCAGCCCGGGAGCTGGCCCATCCGCCTCGGCATCGAGGCGGCCGGCCGGTTCATCCTCCACGCCGCCGAAGAGGCGGAGGCCGACCTCATCGTTCTGGGGCTGGGCCGCAAGCCGCTGCACAAACGACTCCTGCACGGCGATGTGCTCGGTCACGTCGCGTCCCGCGCCGCCGTGCCGATCCTCGCCGTCGACAGCGCCGCCGACCGGCTCCCGCGCGCTGCGTGCGCGGGCATCGACTTCAGCCCGCCCAGCCTCGAGGCCGCTCGCGCTGCCTGCCGGATCGTCGGCCCCGCGGGCACCGTCCACCTCGTGCACATCGCACCCGTGACGGATGATACGCCAGGCGCGCCCCAGCGCCTCGACGAACTGGCGGCGCGCCTCGCCCCGGGCTGCGCTGCGTCGTCCGCCATCCTCCGTGCCGACGATCCGGCGCAGGCGCTGGTCTCCCTCGCCGCCGACCGCGGCCTCGATCTCGTCGCGGTCGGCCGCCACGGCCGCTCCGTTGCCAGCCGGCTTATCCTCGGAAGTGTCTCGGTCGGCGTGCTCCGGACCGCGCATTGCTCCGTGCTGGTCGCGCCGCCGGTCGTGTGAGGCACGCGGCGTGCGAGATTCGCCATCGCGCGCCGCGATGGGGTGAGGCCGCCGCGCAAATTGCGGAGGATCGCGAAGGAGTACGAGAGCAGTCGCGCACCCGGTACGCCACGGCCGCCCCAGGCTTGATGAGCATACACACGCAGCGCTCCGGTCGGTGACTCACCCCGGCCTTCGTGATCGACGGCATCGAGGCTGATACCAATCGAGTGCGCGCTGCGGCGTGCTGATCGAGCGGGCTTGCGGCCACGGCGTCGCCCGCCGCGCCATCACCGGCCCGTCTCCAGATACGCCCACACCGCCCGCGCCTCCTCCACCGTGATCTCCAGGTTGGGCATTTCGAGGAAGTGTTCGATCAGGAGCTGCTGTGCGGTGTGATCGGCCTGGACCATGTACTCGGGCTGGGTCAGCATCATGACGATCCAGGCGTAGCTCCGGCGCTCGCTCACGCCGGCGAGGTCGGGGCCGTCGCGGTCGCCGCCGCCGACGGTGTGGCACCGGGCGCAGCCCTTCGCGCGGAAGACCCGCTCGCCCTCCACCGCGAGCCGCCGCGCCTCCGCCGCCTCCGGCCGGGGCGGCAGGAGCGGCTCCATCGCCTCCGGGTCCGGCGGCTGCACGTCCGTCCCGACGCCGGCCTGACCAGCGGACGTCGTGTCCGGAGAACGGACCGCGGCCGCGGTTTCGCCCGTCACCGGCGGCATCCCCGACTCCACCCCCCACGCCGGGCGGGCGTCCGCGGCCGCGCTGGCGTCTGCGCCACGTTCCGCCGCGCTGGCTGAACCCTCCGGCCCCTCACCGGCGCACGCCGCGAGCGCAGCGAGCGCGACGACGGCAAAGCGACGGCGCCGCCCTGAACGCGACACCGGACCTCCTTTCGAGCGTCCCGCGACCGTCAGCTCCTGGTGCTGCCGGCTGCGGCGATCTGAATGAACCGGGCCCAGTCGCGCTCCAGCGCGACGGTGCGGCCGCTCGCGGTCTCGAGCATCAGCCACGGGCCCGTATCCGTCCTACACTCCACCACATCACCCTCGTGGAGGTCCAGCCTGTCGCAGAGCGCGCGGAGCTCGTCGAACAGGATGCGCTCGACACGGAATACGTCGCCCCGGTGCACGCCCGCGAGACTCCGCCGGACCGTCGGCGTATTTCGCATCGCGCTCATTTCGCCCCCACCGTTTCGGCCGGGCGGGGCCGATACCGGAGCCGCGCCGCAACGCCACCCGCTTCGCCATCCAGCGCGTCCGCTCCTTCGCCGCCCAGCTCCTCGACCCGTGTCACACCTGCATCCAGTGCAGCGCGAATGATGCGCTCGACCACCTCGGGCTGGCTCTCCCGCAGTCGACGCGAGATGAGCAGCGTGTCGACGCCGCCATCACGCAACGCGTACTCGACGTGCTCCCGGCCGATCGCGCCCAGCCCGCCGGCGCGCGCCGCTTCCAGCACGTCCCGGAGCAGCTCCTCCTGCTGCTTACGCGATAGCGTCGACGCCGCCTCTTCTAGGATCGGCTGCAGCTCGGCGGGCGTTACCGCGAGGTGCAGCGATGGACGCTCGGCGACTCGCCCCGCCATGGTCTTCGGCAGCCGCCGGGCCGCAGCAGCGATCATCTCGGGCGTGCCGCCCAGGACCAGGAAGCCGTCGTCGCCCGCCAAGGCGACCGCCCGCTCCACCGCGAGCCGCGCCAGCCGCTCCGCCGCCGCGTCCGCAAGGCTCTGCCGCACGTCCGTGCCCGTCGCTCCGCGCATGCCCGTGTGCGTCGCCGCGCGCTTGGCGCCACGCGTGCCCTCGATGTCCGGTTCGGGCGCGTCGGGCACCAGCTCCTCGGGCTCGCCCAGCTCGCCCCCACGGTAACGGAAGAGCCGCGCACGCTGCCGGTCGAGCAACAGCGCGATCACCGCACGGTTCTGCTTGAGCCCGCGCACCAGAGGGGCGACGCGCATCCCGGTATCCCACGCCACCAGGTCCGGCATCGGCGCAGGCAACGACCCCGCGTACCACAGTCGGTCCGGCGTCGCGAACGCCGCCCACCCGCGCCCGGGCAGGAACCCGGTGTACTGGTCCAACCGCTCCATGACGCGGGCGACCGCCGCGTCGAACGCCGCACGCCGTCCCGCCGCGCCGTCCGCCGCGCCGCGCGCCTCCGCCACCAGATTGTTCAGCCGCCGGCGCCATGCGGTCTTCTCCGCCGGATCGCGCTCCTCGGCGTCCAGGTAGACGCTCAGGACGTCCCGCTCGCGCAGCTGGCGATACAGATCGAGCAGTTCCACATCGGTGAGCATCGCCCCTGCCCTCCTCTCACGCGACCACGGACTCAGCGGGTTCGACTGTCACCTTGCCCTCCGCTACCGCGCGGATCACATCCGTCGCCGTCACGATCCCGGCCAGCTTCCCGCCTTCCATCACCAGCGCGCGGCGGATTCCTGCACGTAGGAGGAACTTGGCCAGCTCCTGGATCGTCGCGTGCGGCCGGACCGAGAAGATCGCCCGCGTCATGATGTCGCCCACCGTCACCTCCTCGAACACCGACTCCACGATCCCGTCCAGCCCGGTGTAGAGCTGCGGCGCCTCATCCGCGAAGAAGGCGTACCACGATGCCTCGGCCCCCTCTTCCTCCACCTCCTCCGGCGGGTACACCGGCTCGTGCTGCCGCACCTCGTCCGACACGTCCCCCTGCTCGGCCGCCAGCCGGATCAGGTCCGACGCCGACACCACACCCAGCACCTTGCCGTTCACGTCCACCACCGGCGTGCCGGTGATGCCCCGCTCCTCCCAGAGCCGGGCCAGCTCCCGCACCGTCATGTCCGGCGACGCGGTCGTCACTTCCGTCTGCATGATGTCCCTGACCGTGAGCATGGCCAGCTCCTTTCCGTATGGGTGCCCTTCAGCCGCTTCTCGCCCCACAATCTGTCGCGACCGCCGCCGCCGGGGTGTCGGGCGCCGGTGGAATCTGTGTCGGGCAATGCCCGAGCACGATCTCCTTTGCTGTGAGGGGTTCGCCGACCCGCGCGGCGAAGGCGCCGCGACGGGCCATGCAGGAGGTTCGCCGCGCGGAGGAGAGCCCGCCACGCAGCAGGCGCGGCTCCGAGCCGAGAGCCGGCGGGCGGCCCAAGGCCACCCGCCGGCTCTTGGACCCTCGCGGGTCGTCGCCGGCTCAGAACGAGACCACGCCCTCGAAGATGAACCCGCTGAACTTACCGCCGTGGCGGATGTCGGTCTCCGGGAAGTCGAGGTACCGCTGACGCGCGTACTCGCCCTTCAGCAGGATCGTGGGAGTCACGAACCAGCCGGCACCGAACTGCCAGCGATCCACGGAGATGTCGTAGTTCTGGCCGCTGATCGGCAGCTCACCCTCCACGGTGTTGTACCGCGCGCCCACGTACACCTTCTCGCCCGGCAGGAACCGGTACACCACATCGGCGGCGTACTGCTCGAAGCGCCGGGTCTCGGGCTCCGTGGACGCACGGCCGTCCGCGCGCTCGATCACGCCGAACAGCTCGAGGCCGCCATACTTCACGAACGGGTTGATCTGGATCGCCCGGATCTCGTTCCGGAACGCGGGGTTGATCAGCCCGGACCACGCCTGCGAGGTCACGTTCGCCTGCACGTTCTCCATCACCATGTAGTAGCGGGAGCCAGCGCGGTCACCCCAGAACAGCGTGGCGCTGGGCGACTTGTCGATGTCATAGAGGGATCCGGTCAGGCGCACCCGCAGCGCGTCGTTGATCTGCCGGTCGAAGCCGAGCTTCGCCAGGAAGCCGGGTGAGCGGGCATCAGGATACGTCACATCACCCTTGTTGACGCCGGTCGTGATGCCGCCCATGGCGAGGAAGCCCTTGTAGCGGAGGTAGATCTCTGCGCCGGGCTCGAACGTGAACGCGTCGAGGATCAGGTTGCCGACGAACGGGTTGTACAGCGCGTTGCCGTTGTCGCTCCGGCGGAAGTGCGCGTCACCGTAGTTCAGGTCGAACATGCCGACCTTCACCGTCAGCACCTCGAACAGCTTGTTCAGCGCCCAGTGGTCGATCGGTGACGCATCGACCTGCAGGTATCCGCCCTTGACCCACGCCTCCTGGTGGTGCCGCGAGGAGAGGTACGTCTCCAGCGCCACGCGGATCCCCGGCGCGAGCTGCGCGTTCATCACCAGGTTCGCCGTGGGCAGGTTGACGCCCCAGCCGATGTCGATCAGCTCGTTCACGTTCACGCTGTCGACGACGTTCGGGACCGCGCGGTTGCTATGGGACATGGACTGGAACTGCGTGGTGAACGCGCCGCCGAAGTCGATCCGGAACCCGGCGTACGGCGTCGCGTCGTCCTTGGGCGGCTCGAACACGTTGATTCCCCGCTGGTCGGCAGGGCGGATGTGCTGGATCGCGATGGGCGGCGCCAGCACGGCGCCCGCCGCCTTCGCCGAAGCCGTGTCCGCTGGCGCGCTCGGCCCGCTGCCGTTGCTGCCCTGGGCGGCAGCCACCGGTGCCGCCAGCAGCGCCATGAAGGCGCCTGTAAGGATCGTGGTCCCGGCTCTCATGGTCTATCTCCTCTCTCTACGGCGTCCTCGTTCTCGGGTCGTGAGGCCCGTCAGTCCACGTCATCGCCGGCCGCCCCGGACCCTCCGGGCCGCCGGCATCGGTCCTACTGCTTCAGCACAACGTCGAAGTGCACCACCACGCGCGGATTCACCTTCAACGTCCCCATCATGAGCTTGGGCGGATTGACGCCGAAGTCCGTCATGACGATCTCCTTGCTCCCCTGCACCTTCAGCGTCCCGTCCGCACCGGGCGTCACGACGACGTCGAGGGTGACCGGCTTGGTCGTGCCGGCGATCGTGAGGTCACCTTCGAGCTTGGCCAGCCCCTCGCCGTTGCCCTGGACCTGGAGCTGGTAATTCGTCATGCGGTAGGCGATGCCCGGGTTCTGGTCGGCCTTCAGCGCCTTCCGCATGTGGTCGTTCATCGTGCCGTTGCGGCAGTCGAGATCCGCCACGGCGATGTCGAGACGGACGCTGCGTACCGACCCCTGGAGGTCCGCGACCGCGATGCTCGGCTTGGCCGCATCGACCTCCACCGCACCGTCCATCCGCGTCGCCTCGCAGCGGAAATCCCGCACCGTGGACGTCCCCTCGAACCACAGCCGGCTCTCGGGCTGGATCACCAGGGCCGCGCGGCCGTTGGCCGGCGACGACGGCCCCGGCTCGATCACGCCCTGGACGGCGAGTACCGGCGCCGGCAGAACCAGCAGTGCGAGAGCGCTCAAGCGTCGCAGCGTGGTCATCGGATCCTCCCTCGTTCTCACGGGATCCCCCGTCATCATTTTCGAACCGTTGCAGTCACTTCTTGACTGCGCGGATCAAGTTGGCCACCGGGAGGGCCGGGCGCTGTCGGGTGGCGGAGGAAATTCCGGTGAGGGAAGGAGGAAGGCCTGTCCGGCAACTCCTTACAGGGCGAGCAGCGGGCAGGATGGGATCGCGACCGGCGAGTTCGCCGGCCGCTTCGGTCACCGCGCGTCGCTCACCCCACGCGCCAGTGAGGCGGGTCGGGCCGGGACGGCCGCCTCGAGTTCGAGGATCGCCCTCCCGGCAATGGAAGCCGAGGTTTCCAGGCGGACGGGGTAGCGATGCTCGTCATCCGTCAGGTACATGCGGAACGAGCCATCGCCGTTGAAGTGGTCCTTGTCCCGGACGCGCATCTCGACGACGACCACGTCGAAGGCGCCGGCGGGGACCACCACGCGCTCCCGCCGCAGCACCTTGATGTGCACGGGGTTCCGCTCGGGGTCGAAGTGCCGCTCGACGACGTAGGTGGCACCGTCCTCCAGCTCGAGTGTGCGGACGTAGTATAGGAAGGACAGCTCGTCCAGCGGCGCGTCCGTCTCGCTGACCCCCTCGCGCCCTTGCGCGGACCGCCAGCGCCGTTCGCCGGGATACAGCTCGACTTCTTCGCTCTTGGACGAGAACGGGTGCCGCTCGTGCTTGTGGAACCGCAGCGCGGCCATACGCTCCGGGTCCACCCAGGACCGGCTCCTCGCCTCCACCCGGAACGGCCCGACCTTGGTCGCGAAGTCGAACGACAGCAGGTACGTCTCGGCGGACCGGACGGTATCCGTCTCCACGCGCATCACGCCCTTGCCCGATCCGCCCAGGCGGCCGAGCTTGCTGCTGTAGATCAGCTCCTCGCCCGGCCGGAACGGCAGGGGCCTCTCCTGCGCGCCCGCGGCTGCCGCCGGGAGCACGACGAAGGCGAGGCCGCCGACCAGGAGGTCACGGATCGGATGGCGTCGTGGCGTCATGTCGAACTCCTCCCCGCATTGTGGCATCGGCGCTGCCGGCTGCCGGTGATGAATCTAACGTACGCGCCGCACGCGTGGATGTCGGAGAACGGATGATCCTGCGCCGGGAGTCGGGAGGATTCTCCCACCGGGTCCGTGCTGACAGACGGATCCCGCCGTAGGGTGTCGCCCGACGCCGCGTGTAGGGGATCCCCGCACAGCCGGCCACGTGCGCTGCCCGATGGATCGCTCCGGCGGCTCGAGCCATCTTTCCGCGGCGCGGCCGTTTGCGGCGTGAGCGGTCGGTCGTGGAGCGGTGCACGGGGCGAGCCGACGGAGACACGGCCATGCACACGATGGTTCGGCGCTACATCAAGACGGGGATCGGCTTCCTGGTGGCCGGGCTCCTGACTGGCCTTTACGCGCTGGTCCGCCGCGAGCTGTTCGGGGTATGGCCCAACCGCTACGTCGTTTCCGCCCACACGCACGCCGTGCTGGTCGGCTTCGTGATCTTCCTGATCCTGGGCGTTGCGTTGTGGCTGTTCCCCCGGGCGCCCAAGGGTGACACGCGCTATCGGCCTGAACGCATCGCCATCGCGTACTGGATCCTGACGGTCGCGACCGCCGCCCGGTTCCTCGCCGAGCTGGCACGCGCGTGGCGCGGCGGCGAGACGTGGCTGGCGTGGATCGTCGTCCTCGGCGGCGCCGGGCAAGTGGTCGGCATCTTCCTCTACTTCTGGACCATGTGGACGCGGATCCGCGCCGTCGGCAGCCAGATCCGGGAAGCGAAAGGGGAGCGGTTCTGAGGCCAGAACGGAGAAACAGTGTCGCTGTACTACCTGAACGTCACGCTGCACGTGCTGGCCGCCTTTCTCTGGCTCGGCGGCATGTTCTTCCTCGCCGCCGTCGGCGCGCCCGTGCTCCGCAAGGTCGAGCCGCCTGCGCTGCGCGCGGAGCTGTTCGGCAAGATCGGCACGCAGTTCCGACTCGTCGGCTGGATCGCCATCGCCATCCTGATCCTGACCGGCGTCGGCAACCTCTACTTCCGTGGCATGCTCCGCTGGGAGCTGCTCACCGACGGCGCGTTCTGGGCGACGCGGTACGGCCACACGCTCGCAGCGAAGCTGGGCACCGTCCTGGCCATGGTGCTGCTCAGCGTGGTGCACGACTTCGTCGTCGGCCCGCTCTCTACGCGCGTCCGACCCGGCACGCCCGAGGCGATCCGGCTGCGGCGCAGGGCCGCGCTGCTCGCGCGCATCAACGCGGTGATCGGGATCATCCTGGTCGCGATCGCGGTGCGGCTGGCGCGAGGCGGGTGAGCGGAATCGCCGCGTCACAACTCCGCAGGAGCCGCCCCCGATGTGGCAGGTGAGTCACGACTGGCGTGGCCCTCCTCGCGCCCACGGCAGCTCTGCGCGCAGCAGCGCGGCTTCGTCCTGCAGCGCGACGTAGAGCGCGCCGCGCTCGACATCGACCGCGAACGGGCCCGCGGGCGAGCCGAGCATCAACACGAGCCTCTGCAACTGCTGGCCCGTCGCGGCGTCCAGCACCGCGATCACGCTGCGGCCATCCTCGCCCGGCCCGAGCCGGAGCCAGAGATCGCCGCCCGGGCCGACGGCGAGCAGGACGTTGTTGCGGAGCTCGACCGGGATCTCGCCCCGCAGAGCCTACTCGCGGAGACGCGACAGCGAGACCATCCGGGGCGGCGCGGCCAGCGGCTCGCCCAGCCACGCCGGCTCGCTCGCCCCCGGGCGGACAACGGCGACCAGGCTCCCGCGCCAGCAGGTGTTCGGTTGGCGCGTGGTCCCCAACGCACTCGTCAGCGCCGCAGCCCGTCAGGGAGAAAGCGGCGAGCCATACGCCCCACGACACCGTGCGCTTCCGGTTCATCGCAGCCTCTGGTTCCGCGTGTTATGCCGGAGCCCTCGCCGTCGCCGCACGCCGGGCGACTCTCGGGTGTCCGCGGGCTCGGCGTCATCGCCGGGCCTTTCTACTATCTCCCTAGTAGCTCGCGGACAGGGCGTCAAGAACCGAGCGCCGCGCCGTCGGCAGGGCTGCCACTGCCACGTCACACCGTGGCGACGCCTGGCGGGCATCGCTGGCGGTCCGCTCCCGCACAAACGACCTCAACGGGGGTACCGTGACCGACACAGCCGCTCAGGGGGCGTCTCGGCGCCCGAGCATCCACGTTCCTTGTGACCACGCTTACGAACACCCATGCAGACCATCCTCGGCGCGGGCGGCGTCATTGGCCGCGAGCTCGCACGCGCGCTCCGCGCCTTCACCGACCAGATCCGCCTGGTCAGCCGGTCGCCACGCCCGGTCCACCCAACGGACGAGACGCATGCCGCCGATCTGCTGGACGCCGCTGCGACGGACCGGGCCGTCGCCGGCAGCGACGTCGCGTACCTCGTCGTGGGCTTGAAGTACGATACGGAAGTGTGGCGCGAGCAGTGGCCGCGCATCATGCGCAACGTCATCGACGCGTGTAAGCGTCATGGCACGCGCCTGGTGTTCCTCGACAACGTTTATGCGTACGGGCGGGTCGACGGCGTCATGACGGAGGACGCGCCGTTCAACCCGTGCAGCCGGAAGGGCGAGGTGCGTGCGGAGATCGCGACGATGCTCCTCGACGAGATGCGCGCGGGTGAGCTCCAGGCGATGATCGTGCGCAGCGCCGACTTCTACGGCCCGGGCGCGCACACCAGCGTCACCGACTACGTCGTCTTCCAACGGCTGGAGGCCGGGAAGACGCCGCAGTGGATCGGCAACCCGAAGGCGGTGCACACGTTCACCTACACACCGGACGTCGGCCGCGCGCTGGCCGTGTTGGGGCAGTCTGTCGACGCGTACGGGGAGACCTGGCATGCGCCAACGAGCCCCGAGCCGCTGACGGGCGAAGGCTTCGTTCGTCTGGCCTGCGAGCTGGCCGGCCGGCCGTATCGCCTGCAGGTCGCGCCGCGCTGGCTGCTTCGCGTGATGGGCGTCTTCAACCCGGTGCTGCGCGAGAACGACGAGATGATGTACCAGTTCGAGTGCGACTACCGCTTCGACAGCAGCAGGGTGAGGGAGGCGTTCGGGCTGGAGGCGACGCCGTACCGGGACGGCATCGCGGCGACGCTCCAGGCTGCCGGCGCCGAATAATCCGTGCCGATCCCGCAGGGGCCGGGTCGGCAAGCCCGGCCCCTGCGCGTCTCGAGCTCCGGCTCACTCTCGCCTCGGACGTTGCGCGGCCAGCGCGGCGGGCGCTGGACGCGCGCAGATCCCGAGCCGAAGGATCAGGAGGGAGCGACGACCCGGAACCCGCAGCGCGGCCGCTCGCCGCGCTCGCACTCCTCGACCACGGGCGCGCCGACGAGCTCCGCCACCAGCGCCTCGGCGAGGCTGCAGGCGGCTGGATGGGCCGCCGCCAGCGCCCCCAGCGGACAGCCGTAGCCCCGCAAACGGAGCCCGCCGTCGTCGCCTTCCTGCACCTCCGCGAGCCCCCCAGCTCCGTGAGCACCGCCGCCGCGTGCTCCGCCCGCTCGCGCAGGCTGCCCGACGTCGTGGCCGCGGGCCGCTCGCGCCGCCAGCCAGCAGCAGGGCCAGCCGGCTTCCGAGGTACAGCCCCGGCCGACGGATGCGGCGACCGCCCCGCAGCTCGACGACGCCGACATCGCGGCCATCGTCGCCGCGGCGAACACGATCGACAGCCGTTACGGCGAGATCGCGCGGGAGCGGGCGACGAACCCGCAGGTGAAGGCGTTCGCCGAGACGATGATCCGGGACCGCACGGCCCTGAACAACGGCGCGACCGAGCTGGTCACACGCCTGGGTGTCACGCCGCGGGAGAACGATGTGAGCCGCTCCCTGGAGCAGCAGGCGGCGCAGATGCGCGACACGCTGCAGACCAAGTCCGGCGCGGAGTTCGACCGCGCGTACATCGACAACGAGGTCGCGTACCACCGCGCGGTGCTCCAGGCGATCGACGAAACGCTGATCCCGAACGCGAAGAACGCCGAGCTGAAGCAGATGCTGGTGGACGTGCGTCCGGCGATCCAGGCGCACCTGGAGCACGCGCAGTCGATCCGGCGTTCGCTGGCTGCCGGGGCATGAAGCGACGACGCGGACCGACCGGGCGGCCCGTGCGCCTCGGTGCGCCGGGCCTGCCCGTGTTCGCGGCGACGGTGGTCCTTGTCGGCGGCATCGCGGCGGGTTGCCGGGCAGGCCAGGCCCGCGCGCCGGAGCTGCACGTCGTCGAGACCGAGCGGTTCGTGTTCCGTCCGGACACCCTGCGGGTGGAGGTGGGCGACACGGTGGCGTGGCTCAACCGCGACCTGGTCCCGCACACGGCGACGGACGGCGCAGGGGCGTGGGATTCCGGCATCATCGGCACGGCTGCCGAGTGGCGGCTGGTGCCCGCCGCGCCGGGCGTGCACCGCTACGGGTGTGCGCTGCACCCCACGATGGAGGCGGTCCTGATCGTGGAGGAGTGAGGCGTGGTCGCGGCGTCTAGGAGACCATGTCGTGGAGGGTGACGAGCTCCAGCACCGCGAACCGCCGCTCGCCGGCCGGCAGACGCACGGGGACTTCGTCGCCGACGGCACGGCCGAGCAACGCCTGGCCGAGCGGCGACGCCATGGAGATGTGGCCGGCGTCGAGGTCGATGAAGTCGCCAGTCACGAGGGTGTATTCGACCTCTTCGCCCGTGGCGAGGTCCTTCAGCCGGACGCGGGATCCGAAGCCGACCCGGTCCACCGGGAGGTGCTTCACATCGATCCGCGAGAGCTCGCTCATGCGCTGCGTGATCTGGTGGATGCGGGCCTGGACGAAACGTTGCCGATCCAGCGCGGACTGGTACTCGGCGTTCTCGCTGAGGTCTCCCAGCTCCACCGCTTTCCGGATGACGGCCGGCAGGACGACGTTGAGCTCATGGCCGAGGCGCTCCAGCTCTTCGGAGAGCCGCGCCTTGATCTGTTCCAGCATGCCCGACTCCAAGTGGGAAAGAGAATGGATCCACGGGCCGGTGGGCCAGCGCGCCCGGGAAACCAGAGGACCCGGCCGGCTGCCGCGCAGCGCGGAGCCGAGCCGGGCCGGGGAACCGGAATCTAACCCGGAGGAGGCCGATGGTTCCAGTCCCTCGGCGGATGACGCGGGCCGGCGCCCGCTCCGACCGGCGGGTCGAACGGGATCGCGCCAGCCGTGCCGATCCCGCCGATCACCTCGTTCCCGCGCACGTAGGCGCCGTCGGCGCGCAGCTCCCAGGCCTCGGGGTGCTCGAGGACGGTCGTGAGCATGCGGTCCAGCGCGGCGCGGTGTTCGGGATCGTCCACCGGTGTGACGACCTCGACGCGGCGCAGCAGGTTGCGCGGCCGCCAGTCCGCCGAGCCGATGTAGTATTCCGGATCGCCGGCGTTCCCGAAGTAGAAGATGCGGCTGTGCTGGAGCAGGCGGCCGAGCAGACTGACGACGCGGATGTTCTCCGAGATGCCGGGCAGCCCCGGCCGCAAGCGGCAGATCTCGCGGACGGCCAGCTCGATGCGCACGCCCGCCTGTGAGGCGCGGTACAGCGCCGCGACGATCCTCCGGTCCGACAGGCCGTTCATCTGCGCACGGATGTGCCCACCGCGACCTGCGCGTGCGTGCTCGATCTCGCGCTCGATCAGCTCCAGGAAACGGCGTCGCATCTGGAACGGCGAGACGAGGAGCCGGTCGAGTCGGGCCGAGGCCGAGTAGCCGGTCAGCAGACCGAACACCGCGTTCAACTCCTCGCCCAGCCCCGGGTCGGCGGTGAGGATGCCGACGTCGGTGTAGGCGGCAGCCGTGCTCGCGTTGAGGTTTCCCGTGCCGAGGTAGATGTAGCGGCGGATGCCGTCCGGCTCGTTGCGGAGCACGAGCGCGATCTTCGCGTGGACCTTGTAGCGCGAAGGGCTGAAGACGACGTGCACGCCGGCGGCGTCCAGCGAGCGGGCCCACTCGACGTTACGGCGCTCGTCGAAGCTGGCCTTGAGCTCGACCAGCGCGAACGCGTCCTTGCCGGCCGCGCGGGCGCGTGCGAGCGCCCGCACGATCTCGGAGTCCGGGTCCGTGCGGTAGAGTGTGGTCTTGATGCCGACGACGTCCGGATCGTCTGCGGCCTCGGCGAGGAAGCGGCCGACGGTCGCGTCGAAGGAGTGGTCGGGGAACGCGATCAACCGGCTGCGTTCACGGATCTGGTCGAAGATGGACCGGTCCGGCGCGAACGGCGAGCTGCGCTCCAACGGCGGGTACTTGAGCTCCGGTGCATCGAGCGCCGCGATCTCCGACAGCCCGGCGAGGTCCACGAGCCAGGGAACGGCGTAGATGTCGGCTTCGCCCAGCGTGCTGAGCGACTCGGGCGCCTCGAAGCGGAGCTCGCGGAGGAGATGGCGGCGCATCTCCTCCGGCATCGCCTCCTCGACCTCGAGGCGGACGGCCTGGCGGAACGGGCGCGTCGCGATCTCGTCCTCGACGGCGGCCATCACGTCGCCCACCTCGTCGGCGGGCAGGCGGCTCGTGGCGCTGCGCGTCACGCGGAACGTGTGGGCTCGCACGACCTCGAGCCCGGGGTACAGGCGCGGCAAGCCGCCGAGGATCAGCTCCTCCAGCGGCACGTAGCGGCGGCCGTCCGGGAGCGGAACGAAGCGTGGCAGCTCGCCGGGCAGCTCGATGGCGACGAAGCGGTCGAGCCGGCTCTCCGGCAGCCGCACGATCGCGGCGATGGCGGGCCTGAGGTTGCGGATGTGCGGGAACGGGTGGCTGGGGTCCGCGACGAACGGCGTGATCAGCGCCTCGATGCGCGCCCAGTGACGCTCGCCGAGGAGCGTGCGCTCGGCGTCGTCGAGCTCGTTCCAGCGGACCACGCGAAGGTTCTCGCGCGCGAGGTCGGGCAGCAGCGACGTCGTCAGCACGCGATACGCGCGTCGCGCGACCTGGCGCGCACGGATGCGGATGACCTCGAGCTGTTCTGCCGGAGTCAGGCCATCCGGCGTGCGGCGGGTGACGCCGGCGGCGACCTGCTCCTTGGATTCCGCGACGCGCGTCATGAAGAAGTCGTCCTGACGCGCGCCGAAGATGGCGAGGAACCGGACGCGCTCGAGCAGGGGGATGCTCCGGTCCTCGACCATGACGAGGATGCGCTCATCGAAGGCGAGGCGGCAGAGCTCGCGGTTGAGGAGGAGCTCGGGGCGTGCCTCCTTGGGCGCGAGCACGTCCGCGTCGTCGTCGCTCTCGGGCGCGTATGCGGCGAGGTCCAGCGGCTCCGAGGCCGCTCCGGTCGCCGGCGTCGGGATCGTCACGGCGTGGGCCGGCAGGTCGGAGCGCAGGACTACCTCGAGGGCAGCGAGCGTGCGTGCGTCCCGGAGTTGCGGCGAGCCCGCCGCCTGGAGCACGTGTTCGAGGGAGAGCCACGTGCATTGGCCGCCCCCGATCGCGTCGGGCTCGATGCCCTCGGCGAGCCAGACCTCGAGCGCGGGGCGCTGGCTGTCCCCCGGGCTGGTGCCGAGGATGCGGACCCGGCCGCGCACGCCGCCGAGCCAGCCGCGCAGCACGCGGTGGCAGGCGTCGCGTCCGGAACCGGGCCCGGTGGGGACGCGCAGCCCTTCGCCGCCGGAGCGGCACAGCGCGATGCGCCCGTTGTGGTAGGCGACGACGGCGACCTCTCGCGCGGCGTGGAGCCGCCTGGCCAGCTCCTCGCCCTCCAGCGCCGAAACGAGCTCGCGGGCGCGACTCGCCAGGTCGCCCAGCAGCGGCCGCAGGCCGTACCCCTCCTCGAACGTCCGGACCAGCCCTTCGAAACGGCCCGGCGGCGCCTCCGGCATCCGGATCTCGACCTCGTACAGCTCGCCGGAGGTGTCGCCGCGGCGCACGGTGGCGATGTCGTACGCGATGTGTACGGGCGCCGGCGCGTCGCCATCCGCGCGCGCGACCCGCAGCCGCCGCGTCACGCCGAGCTCGAGGACGATGTCGAGCAGCGATGGATCGCAGAGTGCGCGGACCACGCGCGTCGGCTCACACGCGTGGGCGAACAGATCGGATGGAGCGAGATCCGGCACCCTGGCCTCGGCGCGACGCCGCCGGACCACGCCCCCCGTCGCCCTTTCCCGAACATCCACGCCGAGGAGGTGCGTGCCGTCCTGATGGATCGACAGGCAGACGGTCGCGCCGCGCCGCTCGAGGTCGTGGCCGGGCGTGTCGTAGTAGAGCGCGCGGAAGAGGTCCAGCTCGATACGCTCCTCGTGGAACCCCGGCGGCAGCGGCTCGCCGAGCAGCCATTCGAGGATCTCGCCACTCGGGACCTCGAAACGGAGGATCCGCTCGCCGAGCATCCCCATCGCTAGTATGGCAACCCGAGCCAGGCGTAGAGCCGCGTGCGCCCGCCGCGCGCAACGGCCGCGCTCACGACCTGACCCAGCGTCGCGTACCACAGCCCCACGCCCGCGCCGACGTGCCAGCCGTCGTTGGAGTCGCCGTCGAAGAAGACGCGCGCGGCGTCGGCGAACGCGAGCGCGCCGAGTTCACCCGCGGTGAGGAGCGTGACGCGCGTGATCGGCCAGCGGAGCTCCGCGCTCCCGAACAGCGATGCGTCGCCCGCGTAGCGGCGGGAGACGTAACCGCGTAGCGAATGCCGGCCGCCGATGAACGCGGCCTCCTGGACGGGGAAGTCGCCCCAGACGCGCTCGCCGCCCGTGCGGAACGCCAGGACGGGGCCCGTCGGTCCGCGGAGCGGCAAGTAGTACGCGCCGACCACCTCCACATCCGCGAAGTCGTCCGCCTCGCCGTCCACGAACGGCCAGAAGCCGGCCTGCACGTCCACGGTGAAGCCGCGCCGCGGCACGGGCTGGCCGTCGGTGCGCTCCAGCTCCGCATCGAGGATCGCGCCGATCTGGCCGAACGGGCTGCTGCCAGGGGGCCGCAGGAGGCTCAGCGTGCTGCCCCGCTCGAACCGCGGATCGCGGTACACGAACGCCGGGCCGACCGAGATCCGCGCCCGATCACCGCGCCCTCCGTAGCGCGGGCGCCAGTCCAGTGTGGCCGCGGCGGACAGCTCGGTCTGCCTCACGGTGGCGCGGTCGGTGTCGAACTCCGGTGTGTCGTTGCCGAAGCCGAAGAAGCGCACAGCGCCGAACCGAACGGCGCGCGCGAGGAGCGAAAAGCCGAAGGGCGAGTTCTCTCGGCGGACATCACCATCCAGCTCGATGCCGAAATCGAACGGCCCGGGCGCGAAGAGGACCGTCAACCGCACGCGCGAGGCGTAAGGGACGTGGCGGAACCCGTAGTACGTTTCGACGGGCCCGAAGCCGACCACGAGACCCGTGCCCAACTCGAAGTCCGCCGTGGGTCGCCAGGAGAAAGTCGAGCCGTAGTCCCGATAGCGGTCCCCGCCGATCTTGTGGACGACCCAGTCGTCGTCGCCGTACGGCTTGCCGTCAGCGTTGCCTGCGTCCTCGTCATCGGCGGCGCCGGCTCCAGGCGGCATCTCACCGTGCGGGGCCGGCTGCGCATCCGCGGCCACCGCCGCCTCTGGCCCCGGGCTCAACGACGATGCGGGCACTTCGAAGCGGAACGGCCGCCGCTCCACGCGCGTGCGCGGTCCCGTGATGAAGGTGTTCTCCCCGTGCGCGTCATACAGCACGGTTCGGCCGCGGCCGCCCGCAGCGACCGTCGAATCGACGAGTACATCGTCCCCGTGGCCGCCGATCACCCGCACGATGATGTCGCTCGTCACCTCGCCCCGGACCACGGCGTGATCGTCGCCGCCGTGCAGGTAGATCCGCACCTCGCGGGTCTCGGTCGGGACGAAACGCCGGTGGAAGTACGGTTCTTGGCGGCCGCCGGCGTCGCCATCGGCCACGGCCATGGCACTCGCTGCGCCCGGATAGAGCCGCACGTCCACTGTGCCATCCGCGAGCCGGACGACTTCGAGCCGGTCCGGCTCGTGCGTGCCGTGCACATCCACGTCCACGGCCAGCCACTCGTAGTAGTCGAGAGAGACCTCGCGCAGCCGGTCGCGGCGCGCACGCAGGTCGCGCTCGAGCCGCGCGCCTTCCATGGCGCGGTACGGCGCCGGGAGCTGCGCGATCGCCCGGTCGATGACGTCGTCCGTGATCCGTGTCTGGACTGCGGCCGTCACGCTGTCCCACGTGCGACGATCCAGGTCGCTCAAGAGCGGACGCTCGTAGTCCACCGCCTCGAACACCAGCGAGCGTCGGTCGGGGTAGTCGGGGCCGAACGCGACCAACTTCGGATAGATGCGGCGCGCGATGCCGCCCAGCACGCCGTTCGAGTTCATGAACGCGCCGTCGCGGTCGAGTGGGATGGGCCGCCAGCGGTAGTACGCGCCCTCGCGCTCGGGCCGCGCCCACCGCCACTGGTCCTCACTGCGATCCGTGTCGTTGATCAGGAAGTCGACGAGGCGCGCGGCGAGGTACTCGCGGCTGTCTACGCGGTCCGCAGGTTCCTCGACCAGCCGCTCCAGCATCCGCTCCATCGCGACGACCCTGCGCGAGCCCGCGAACCCGGGCGTCCCATCGGGCCCCTCGTCTGGCCGCTCGAACAGCACGCCCAGCATCCCCGCGAACTCCTCGCGGAACTCGCCCAGCCGCGGGTCGTCCGGCATGACGAACACCCGCGCTGGCGGGTACAGCAGCCCCACGGCGTCCTGGATCGGCCCCACAGCGGCCTCCGCCGTGGGGAACAGCGCGCTGGTCTGGTCCTGGATCAGGATGCCGGCCGGCGTGCCGCGCAGGTCCCGGGGCAGCGACTTCTGCACGAACTTGTCCACGGAGCGGAAGACGTAGCGCCGCCCGTCCGCGCCGCGCATGTGCAGCGTCGTGCTCTGGTTGCCCCCGGTGCGGAACGGTTCGAGCCCGCCGGCGAAGCTCCCGAGGTCCAGCACCGGTGCGCGGATCGGCGTGAGCCAGAGGTGGCGCCAGTTCTCGCCGAGGAAGAACTCCTGGACCCGGTCGGCTGCGTAGCGCGGGCCGGGAACGACCTCCGCCGAGTCTCGTTGCGCAAACAGCGCGGCGGGTACGCACAGCAGCGCCAGCACACCTCCCGCGCCGATCCTTCCGAGCGCCATGATCACTCCTGGCCGCTCCGGTCCTGGACGGGGATGTATTCGGCGGCCGCGATGAACGCGGACCAGCGGTCCTCGAGATCGCCCAACAGGCGGACGGGGTCGCCGTCCTTCTTGAGCCGGACGAGGAGCTCGAGCGTCGCGATGCCGTCGGAGTGCTGCCGTTTGCCGACGACGCGCCAGTCCTTCGCCGCATCGCCGAGCGCGGCCTCGAGCCCTTCCAGCGCCGCGTCGGGGTCGGGCGAATGGATGAGCAGGACGCCGTCGGTCTCCATGTCGCTCGCACGGCGCGGCAGCTCGGTGCGGATCGCCGTCCGTTCCTCGGTGCCCCGGGCCACGAGCAGCCCCGAATCCCCCACCGCGAGCACGCCCTCGCCTCCGCCGGCCACGGCGCCGGCGTCGAGCTGCCAGAGCGCGAGGACGACGAGGTTGAACGAGAGGGAGATGACGAGCGCGATGTCGAGCGCCTGCACGCCCGCGGCGAGACCGAGGCCGAGGGCGAGGAAGACGTACACCGCGTCGCGTGGATCCTTGAGCGTGTTGCGGAAGCGGACGGCGGCGACGATCCCCGCGAGGCTGAACGCGAGGGCGAGGCTGTTCTTGACGACGATGACGATGCCGGCCACGACGAGCGGCAGCACGATCATCGACTGGACCAACGAGCGGTCGGTGCGCAGCCCACGGGTGTAGCGGTAGACCCAGGCGACGGGGAGAACGAGGGCGAGCGTGCCGAGGATGACGAGCGCGGTGGTCAGCGCGCGGTGCGGCGTGGGGCTCAGCGCGGCGCCGGTGGGCGCGCGGGCCAGCTCCGGCACCTCCTGGACGGCCGGGAGCACGATCGGCGCGACGAGTGCATTCCGGACCGCCGGCACGGAGCGCGTCAGGACCGCCGCGAGTCCCGCGGCCCCGGCGTAGTACGCCAGCAAACGCAGGAACGGAGCGCGCCGCGGCCGGCGCCCCCGAGTCGAACGCTGCTCCCTTCCACCACGTCCCGAGCGGGACCGCTTCTCATCCCAGGTCATCCACCCTTCACGGAGCGGTGTTCCCACCCCGCCGGTTCCCTCGTCTCCGAGTCCTTCGCCTGGCCGACGCCGCCAGAGGCGCCAGCGCCAGGGGGCAAGAACCGTGCACCGTGCCGATGGATGGACGCCCGGATGCGACCTCGCGGCCACTCCGGGCGTCGAATGTGAGGGAGCAATCAGGATCAGGTGGAAGGCGCTGGGGGGAGCTGGCGCTCGGGAGCGTGAGTTCGTTCACGCGGCCCGCCGCCCCCACGCGCCGCTCAGCGCCGCGGCCCCAGGGGGGCTTCGAGCTCAGCGAGCCGCTGCTCCAGCGCAGGGATGTGCACCGCCTGCTTCGCCGGCTCGGCCTCGTACCGCTGCTGCTGCTCGCGCAACGCCTGCACCAGCACCGCCGCAAGCTGCGTGTACGAGAGCGAGAGGTAGCCGTCCGCTTCAGCCTTCACCAGCTCCGGGAAGAGCTCGGCCACCTCCTGCGCCAGGAGCCCGATCTGCTTCTCCCGGCTCCAGCCCACGCCTTCCTTGAACCGGTAGGTCACCGGCTGGAGGCGGAGCACGCGGTCCAGCACGCCCTCCAGCGGCTCGATCTCCTCCTTGAGCCGCGCATCCGAGCTCTGCGTCAGCGTGCCGGCGATCGTCAGGTTGCCGTTCTTGAAGAGCGTGAGCGCGTTCGAGCGGCTGGCGTCACTCGTCCCGTTGCCGGCCACGAAGAGCGGGTCGGTCGCTACCCAAGCATTCGGATTGCCCGCGATCACGTTGTACCGCCCGATGGCGAGGGATGCGTAGGCCTGCGCAGTCGTTCTCTCCCCGAGTGCAGCGGAGGCACCACCGCTGGCAGTCGTCTGGGAGCCGAATGCAGCGGAGTATTCACCGCTGGCAGTCGTACTGCGCCCGAATGCAACGGAGTAGAGACCCAGGTTTGCCAGGTCTCACTCACTCCCTGTTGCCCACCCCGCGCGGAAGGCGGCCCTTGCCGGATACCAGAGCAAGCGGACCCCGGGGCCGCTCACCGGCAACGGGGTGCTGGAGCTGAACGTCCCCGTCACCGCGACGCCGCTGTTCGAGTTCCGCGCACCGCCGAGCAGCAAGTACTGCGGGTGATCGTCCGCATCGAGGCCCTGGAGCTGGCCATGCACGCTCGGTCCCGGAGGCCCCGGCGGCCCCGCAGGACCAGCGGGTCCGGCCGGCCCCACAGGACCCATCACGTTCCACTCGAACTCTGTGTGCGCCTTCGAATTGCACGTCGCCGGCAGCCCCGGCACCCCCACCCGGTACATCGTCCCGCCTCCCGGCACATCGCACGCCCGGATCGTGTCCGACGCCGTGCCTTGCTGCTGCTGCGCCCCCGCACCCTGCACCCCCGGCCCGCAGAGCGCGAAGAGCGCCGCCAGCAGCAGCCACGACCAACGCCTTCCTCGGCACGGCTTCATGTGGCACCTCCATCGACGGGGATCGACGGCGTGTACAGCCGCGCCGCACGTCTCAGCGCGCGAGCGCGTAGTACGTCTCCGCCACGTCCAGCACATGCTGGATCGCCGCCCGGTCCGGCAGGCTCTCCGGCGCGTCCGGCAGCGCTCCGAGCGCAGAGCGGGCAGCGCGGATCACGCGGCACGCCGCGTCCGGCGCAGCACTCGCCTGCGCCGAGCGCAGCGCCGCCGTCAGCTCCGCCGCGCGCTCACTCTCGCCGAGCCCCGGCGCCAGCCGCTCGGCCGCATCCAGCAACGCCACCCGAACGTCCTGCTCTGTGGCTTGGCTCACCGTCGCCTGCTCGTAGACCACCTGCGCACGGCACGGCTCCGGGGCGATCGCCGCCCCCGGCTCCGCCTCGTCGCCGCACGCGAGCAGAACCTCCGCAATCACTGGGAGGACGAGGCTCGCATGGTCCGGTGCGGCGCGGGCCTTCGCGAACCCGCCGCACGCCCCTCCTGCTCTCATGGCGCCTCCTTTCCCGGCCTGGGACCCCGGCGGCAGCCCGGCCGCCGCCCTCTACCTCCGCTATCGGAATCCAGGGCCGGAAAGGATCACCGGCGCGTGCCCCCGAAGTGCGGGGGTACGCGCCGGTGAGGGGCAGGTGCGCCTCGCGCCCATGGCTTCAGCACGACCCAGGGCGCGGCGCCGGGCCGACCTCGGCGGTCGGGGCGCCCTACTTCCCCTTCTTACGGTCGCCGACGAAGATGTTGAGTGCGGTACTGACGATGGCGATGACGAGGCCGCCGAGCAGCGCGGGCAGGAAGCCGTCCACGCGGAAGGCGATGCCGAGCGCGTCGGAGAGCGCGGCCGTGAGCCACAGCATGAGGGCGTTGAGCACGAAGATGAACAGCCCGAGCGTGAGCAGCACGATCGGGCAGGTGAGCGCGAGCAGGATCGGCCGGATCACCGCGTTGACGATGCCGAAGACGAGCGCGACGCCGAGCAGCCCGAGCACGCCGCCATCGTACTCGATGCCGGGAACGATGGCCTCGGCGACCCACAGCGCCGCGGCGGTGATGAGCAAACGGACAATGAATGCCATGAAGTCCTCTCCGGGTTGAACACTGGCTCGAGTGCGCGCGAGGCGCCGAGCCGTCGCGCCGATCGCGGTCTGGTCGGCGACGGGAGAACGTGCCACGCTGGTGCAGGGCGCACGATAGACCGCCACGCGCGGCCCCACAAGGGCTGGGTACCGCGCCCCGCTGTCGCGGGAAACGGCTGGCCGGCGCTGGGACGGCAGCGGTTCTATTCCGGGGGGAAGGATCGGACGGCGCCACGACCGCTGCCGGGCGGCCGCTCGGTTCCAGGAGAAGCCCGATGCCGGGACACCACGCCCCCCCGACACCCCGGGGACGGCTCCTCTCCCTGGCCGCAGCCTGCATCCTCACCGGCTGCGGAGCCGGTGCATCGATGCGGCAGGATGGAGCGGGGGACGCGCTCGGCGCGTCGTCCCGCGACTCGGCCGACATCCGGATGCTCGAGCGCTCGCACACGCCCGAGGCCACCGCTGCGGACAGCGTCCCCGCGGCCACGGTCGCGTCGGACCTCCGCATCGGCGAATCCGCTGGGGACTGGCTGGGCGCGCCTGTCGACGTGGCGAGCCTCGGCGGCGGGCGGTCCGCCGTGTTCGACCGCATGCCGAAGGCGATCCTGCTGTTCGACTCGGCAGGCGCGCCCGTGGGCCGAGTTCGGCATCCGCCGCGGGCTGTTCGAGGCCATGAACCCGGAGAGACCGCCCTCGGCCGGCTCACCGAGCTCGCTGCGACGGTCGCCGGCGGCCACGGCAGTCTCCAGCGCCAGCGCGCCGAGCGTGCCACGCGCGCTCCGGCAGAGTCGACGACCGGACCACGTCGGAATGCGGTCGGGGGTCGTGATGCCTCCCGACTCGGACCGTTGGCACGCCGTGCCGGGCGCTCTGGTCCTGTGGCTGACGGCAAGCGGGGCCGCCCGATCAGCAGCCCCGACCGTTCACCGCCCGAACCACTCCCTCAGCCGGTCCGTCTCGAACGCCCGCTTCGCCCGCGCGTACTCGGGTCCGGTCCCGACGATGCGCACCGAGGGTTTCGGCAGGGCGTAGAACGCCCCTTCGATCAGCGCCGCCTCGCCGCCGCCCAGTTCGAGGTAGCAGTGGCCGTGGCCGCCGAACGGCGGGGCCGGGGGACCGCCTTCCACCTGCGCGGCGATGGCAGCGGCGACGTGGCGGCCGTGGGCCTCGGCGAACAACCCGGCCTTGGGCAGCGCCGCGCCGCCTGCCAGCGGGATGTGGACGACGTCGCCGATGGCGTACACGCCGGGGTGGCGCGTCTCGAGGGTGCCGGGGTCCACGGGGATCCAGTCGCCGCCCTCGGTCAAGCCGCTCTCGCGCACGACGGCGGGCGGGAGGTGCGGCGGCACGGCGATCCCGATGTCGAACGGCTCCTCGCCGTCCTCGAACACGAACCGACCGGCCTCCGCCCGGAGGAGCTCTCGGTCCGTGTGGTACTCGATGCCCCGCCGCTCGAACTCCGCCGCGATCGCCGCCGCGCCCTCTTCGCCCGCGTTGGGCAGCAGCCGGGGCTGCAGCGTCGTGAACGTGATGGTGACGCGGTCGCGGATCCCGGCGTCGCGGAACCGGTGGTCGAGGAGGAACGCGGCCTCGTACGGCGCGGGCGGGCACTTGTAGGGCAGGCCCGCGATCGCGATGGCGATGCGGCCGCCGTTGAACGCCGCGATCGGGTGCGCCAGCTCCTTGACGGAGTCGACGTCGTACAGGTCGAAGGCGTGGTCCGCGAGACCGGGGACCAGGTCCGGCCGCGGCTCGGCGCCGAGCGCAATGACGAGGTAGTCCGCATCGACGGCTCCGCCATCGAGCCAGGCGCGGCGCGACGCGGCGTCAATGCCCGTGACCTCGGCGCGGCGGACGTCGATGCCACGCTCCCGTAGCGCGGAGAGCGGCCGGACGCCCTCCTCCAGCTCTGCGAGCCCCACCATCACCCACAGCTTGCGCAGCCCCATGAAGAAGCGGTCGCGCCGGTCCACGAGCACGATCTCGTGCCGTGCGTCCAGCCGCCGGCGCAGCGCGAGCGCGGTGGCGATCCCGCCGAAGCCAGCGCCGAGGATCAGGGTGCGTGTGGTCCTCCCGGCCATCGACCCGTCCCTCCGTTCGAGCGTCAAGGGCGATGACGTACGCGGCGCGTTCGTCGCCCACGATCCGGTGCGGTCGCCGCAACATAGGGCCGGCGCGCGTCCGGGGCGAGTCTCGGGCAGAGAGGCGAGCCGCACGGCCGTTGTGATCTTGCGGGCCGATCGCCCCGATGCGCCGATCAGACAGCCTGGCCTTGCCCGGCCGAACGAGCGTACCTAGGTTGGGGTGGCGAGCGTGCGGGGGCGTGCCTCCACCCCCGAGATTCCCCATCGATCCTCCGACTCGGGAACCGTAGATGACGGATGGACGCGACGACGCGGGCCCCCGGCCGACCGCGGGGACTCCCCGCGACCCGACGGGCCCGGCGTCCACCGCCAGCGACGAGCGGATCCTCCTCCTGGAGTGTCGGCTGGCGCAACTGCGCTCACAGCTCGAGAGCGCGCGCGTCGAAGCGGACCTCGCCCGCACCCGGCTCGCCGAGGCGGCGGCCCGGGAGGCCGACCACGCGCGTCGCTACAGCGCCGCCATGCAGGAGCTGGCGGAGGCACGGGCCGAGATCGCGAGCCTGCACCGTCGTCTCGAGCATTCGGAAGCGCTCCGCGCGCAGCTCGAGGGCCAGCTCTTCGAGCCGGACACCCGGGGGGATGCGGAAGAGCTCGTCCGGCTCCGGCGTGAGGTCCTGGTGGAGCGCCACCGCGCGGACGTCAACGAGCGCATCGCCGCGCGGCTCCGCCAGCGGGTCGAGGAGCTCGAAGCGAGCCGGGAGACGATCCTCTCCCACCTCGCCGAGTGGCAGCAACTGGTGCGGCGGGAAGGCCCGGACGCCGTTGACCTGGCCCGCTACCTGTCCGACCTGCGGCGCGAGATCCTGGACCTCGAGGCGCGCTGCGCACTGGCCGAGCGCAGGGAGGCCGCCTACCGCCGGCGTCTCGCAATGGCGGGCATCGACCCGGACGAGGTGCTGGCGGAGCTGCAGGACAGTCAGGCGCATCGGGAGCCGTGGGCCGACGCCGGCGCCGTGGATCCGCTGCGGCAGTGGGAGCAGCGCATCGACGACCTCCCGCTGTTCGAGTTCCCGCTGCGGCCGATCACGGCGGTCGTCTCGGAGAACGGCGAGCCCGCGCGCGGGGTCGTGACCGACGTCGAGCCCCGCACCCTCGTCGAGCCGGTTGCCGACGGCGCCGCCGCAGGGCCCGTTGCGGCCGCGGACACAGAAGCGGGTCCCGCCGTCGATCGTGACGGCGGCGATGTGGAACCCGCGGCGGAGAACGAGGAAGCCGCCTCCGACCCGGCCGAGGTCGGTTCGGTGGATGCGGCCGCGACCCCGGAGCCCGCCGAGGTCGTCCCGCTGGTGTCGGGCGCAGCCCCGGAGGCGGCCGAGGCCACCGTCGGGGGCGTCGAGTCCGCCGCGGCGGTGGCGGACGTCGCGCTGGAGGCGGCGGATACGGTCGCGGGAGAGGTCCAGTTCGCCGAGGCGGCGGACAGCGCCGCGGAGCAGGGCGGCGGTGACGTGGGCGCCGCGCCCGAGCGTGAGGACGGCGCCGTGGTCCTCGTCGCGGGGCGGGATGGCGCCGCTGTCGGCGGAGAAACGGATCGTGGGGGAGTCGACGCGGACGCGGCAGCAGAGGACCGTGAGGCGACGGCGGTCGTCCTCGGCGTGGGGCACGACGGTACCGCCGACGGCGTCGTTGCTGCCACGGACGGGTCTGCGGACGACGGCCAGCCCGAGCCCGCACCGCCGGCACAGCCGCTCGAGGAGCGCGCCGCGGAGCCGGAGGTCGTGCCGGAACCGCTCAACGTCCTGGTCGCGGCGCTGGAGAACGCGGACATCCTCACGCTGCGCATCGAGCTGCGGCGGTGCGTGCGCGCCTGCGGCGAGGACGCCGTGCTGGACGTGATCCGTCCGCGGACCGGCTCGAGCAGGCCGGCCGTACGCGCGGCGGCGTACGAGGCGCTGGGGCTACTCCTCGGACGCGACCCCGCGGCGCTCGAGCCGTTCGTGCGCGCGGGGCTCGACGATCCGGACGGGCGCGTGCGGCGCCGGGTCGTGCTGGCGGCGGCCGCGGCGCAGGGGCTGCCGCTGCGCTCGCTGCTCGAGCCGATCCGCACGGATCCGGACCCGCAGGTCCGCCGCGTGGTCCTGGAGGTGCTGCGGCACCTGCCGCCGAGCACCGGCGAAGAGCGCCGGCGGAGTGACGAGTCCGGCGTGCTGAGCGCGGTCCGTCCGGTGGCCTGACGCGCAGCGTCCGCGATGTCGGCCTCGATACCGATGTAGAGGTGGGCGGCGTGGAGATCCGATACCGGCGCGACGATTTCGCCAGGATCCTGGGTCTTTCGGACCAGCAGCTCGCCGAAGCCGATGCCCGGCCGGAGTTCGGCTTCGCGGGCGTGCTCCCGGAGACCTATGGGCCCGAGCACATCTCGGCGTACCGGAAGGTCCTCGGCCGCTACCCGCCACGCCAGCCGCTGCGCCGTCAGCTCTTCCTCAACTTCAAGGGCGGAACGGGCAAGACCAGCCTTTCCGTGGCGTATGCCTACCGGCTGGCCGAGATGGGCCACCGCGTGCTGCTCATCGACCTCGATTCGCAGGGCCACGCCACGCAGCACCTGGGGATCGACGGCGAGCAGTGCGAGCGCACGCTGTACGACGTGCTGGTCCACCGCGTGCCGATGGAAGAAGTGGTGCTCCGCACCGCGCTGGAGGAGTTCGACCTCGTCCCGTCGAACCTCGGCATGACGACGGTAGACATGGCGCTCATGCCGATGGCCGGGCGCGAGTTCAAGCTCAAGAAGGCGCTGGAGACCATCGAGCACCGATACGAGTACATCGTGATGGACGCGCCTCCGTCGTTCGGGTTGCTGAACCTGAACGCGTTGATCGCGGCCGACGACCTCTTCGTTCCCGTGCTGCCCGATTTCCTCTCGTTCCGGGGTCTCAAGCTGCTGTTCGAGACCATCAACGAGCTGGAGGAGGATCTCGGGCACACGCTGGAGCGGATCTTCGTCGTGCTCAACCAGTACAACCCGACGACGCGGATCGCCCGCGAAGCGAAGCGTGCGCTCGAGACCCATTACCCCGAGTTCCTGTTGAAGACCATCGTGCGCCAGTCCACGCAGTTCGCCCAGGCATCCAGCGTGGGCATGCCGATCTCGGCGTTTGCTCCGTCGTCGAAGGGCACGGAAGACGTGGATGCGCTGATTGCCGAGGTCCAGTGCGTCCCGATCGTGGGCGCGGAGGAGCGGATCGCATGAAGAGCGGCTTCGATGCCAACGTCCCGGTGCGCAAGCCTCGAACGGCGATCGGGCGAGTGTTGACCGAGCTGACCACGGAGCCCCCGGCGGAACCGCCCGTCGCCCCGAACGGGGCCGAAGCGGCGGCCGGGGCGGAGCACGTCGCGACGGCCGACCCGGGCGGGCCGCTGGGGGCCCGGGCGCCCGAGCGCCGCTTCGCTCCAGTGAACCGGATCCAGCCCGTGCTGGAGCCGGCGGCCGACGCGGCCGTCCAGCCGGTGGCGGCGCCCGCGGAGCCGAAGCCGCCGGCGCCCGAGAGCGTGAAGCCGGAACCCGTGCGCGTGCTCAGCGCCCGCGAGCGCATCGCCGCGCTGCGCGAGCGCCTGGCCGCCACGGCGCGTCCGCCGGTCGAGGAGGTGGAGCCCGCGCGCATGGCCGCCGCGGTCCGGGAGGTGATCGACGAGCTCCGCGCTCGGCTGGACAATGCGATCCAGGAACGCACCCGGCTGGCCGAGGAACTCGAGGAGGTGCGGGCGGCGCTGGCGCGTGCCCAGGCCGAGATCGAGCGCGAGCGGGCGGCGCGCGCGGCTGCGGAGGCCCGGGCCGAGGAACGAGCACGGATCGCGGACGAGGCCGTGGCCGAAGCGGAGGCGGTGGCCGCGGAGCGAGACCAGGTGCTCGCGGAGCTCGCCGAGCGTCGCCGACTGGATGAGGAGCAGGCGGCGGTGCTGGCCCAGGTCGAGGCCGCGCTGGATCAGCGCGATGCGGAGAAGGCGGCCCTCACCCAGGAGCTCGAGCGTGTCCGTGCGCTGGTGGCCGCCCGGGAAGCCGAGGTGGCGGACCTCCAGAGCAAGCTCGAAGCCGCCGCGGTCGAGCGCGGAGCGCTCGAGGCCCGTTGCCGCGAGCTCGAGGCCGAGGTGAAACGTCTCACCGAAGCGACGGAGGCGCTCAAGGCCATCCACGAAACGGTCACGCGACGGAAGTGAGCGTGCTGCGAGCCAGAGCGTGATGGCCGGTTGCACTGTGCCGGTCCATCGCGCGCTGGCGGCGCTCCGAACGCGCATCGCCGCGCTCGCACCACTTGACATCGACGCTCCAGGCGACCATGTTGCCCGCACGCGTGGCGACGGTGCGCGCCGCGCTGTCGAGGGCCTTCGGCTAGAGGAGCCGAAGGCCCTTTCCTTTTCCCCCAGCAACACGGAGGGACGTATGGCAGCACGTACGGAAGTGCGCGGCCACGCCGCGGCGACGACCGAGGCGACCATCGACATGCGGGAGATCCCGCGTCGCAGGAGGCTCCAGCGCGCACTGGCCCAGCCGGAGATCCTGGAGGAGTTCCTGGTGGACCCGGAGGGAGTCGCGCGTCGCTTCGAGGTCACGCTCACGGAGGAGGAGCTCACGATCGCGCAGCGGCTCGGCCACCTCGTGTTCGAGTGGGACCAGATCTGCGGCGATCGGCGGTGGGTGGATGCCGTTGACGCGCCGGAGCAGGAGCGTGCGCGGGTCCGGGTCTCCGACTCCCTGGCACACACGCTGGAGCGTGAGGTGCGCAATCGCATCGCCCGGGATGTCTTCGCGGACTTCCCGGAGGCGATCCGCCGCGCTGCCGACCGTTTCGGCCCGGAGGCGCTGGTCCGCCCGGATCCGGCCGAGGAGGAAGCCGTGCCGCCGTCCGTGCGCCCGCTGCGTCGCGTGATCCGGGCCATCGCGCGCCGTGTCGTCGCCGAGCTGGACCGCGAGTTCGACAGCTTCGTGTTCCATCGCGCGCTGCACACACGGGCCACGCCGGTGCCGTCGCGTATGGTGGTTCCGCGGCCCGAGGAAGAGCCGCAGCCTCGCGCCGTGGACGTGGAGGCGATCCAGGATGTGCGGATCGCGGCGTTGCGGAATCAGGTCGTCGCGGCGGCGCTGAGGGGCATCGAGGAAGCGCTGCTGCGCATCCGCCCGGCGCCGGTGGATGCTCCCGAGCGGCGTACACAGCGGGCGCAGGACCTGGTGGCAAGCGCAGCACCCGCCGCTACGCGGAGCAGTTGAGAGCAGCGGCTACGGCGCGCCGGCCGAGCACCGTCCCGGGGGCACAGCTCTGCGCCCCCGGGGACGCCGGACGCCGGCCACGGTGGCGGACGGACGCTGACGCTCACCCCATGCGCAGCGTCGCGGCCGGCGGCAGCCGCGCGGCCTGGCGGGCGGGCAGGTAGCTGGCGAGCAGCGCAGCAGCGGCGATGATCAGGGCCACCGCGACGAACGTGACCGGGTCCGTCGCACTCACGCCGTACAGCATGCTGGAGAGCACGCGCGTGAGGGCGAGCGCTGAGGCCAGGCCGATCAACGTGCCCGTCACCGCCAGCGCTGCGCCCCGGCCGATCACGAGTCGCATGACCTCCCGGCTGCCCGCACCGAGCGCCATGCGGATCCCGATCTCGTGGGTGCGTTGCGCGACCAGGTACGAGACCACGCCGTAGATGCCCATTGTCGCGACCAGCAGCGCGGCAGCGCTGAAGAGGCCGAGCAGCAGCAGGCTGAACCGTCGGCCGGCGAGTGAGGCGTCGACGACTTCGGACAGCCGGCGCACGCGTACCGGCACCTCCGGATCCAGATCCCGGACGATCCGCTCCGCCGCGCTCGCGACCGCGGCGTCCTCCGTCCCGTACACCACGATGCTCGTCTGCGAGGCCTGACGGGGCCGCTGGCGGTGGTCCACATAGAACAGCGGCTCGGGTCGCGACTCCAGGCTGACCTCCCGAACATCGCCCACGATGCCGACGATGCGGAACGGACGCAGGTCGCCATCCATGTTGCCGAACTGGATGTACCGGCCGATCGGATCCTCGCCCGGCCACTTCGTGCGTGCCAGCGACTCGCTGATCACGGCCACGTGCGGCGCGTCGTACACATCGCCTTCGTCGAACAGCCGGCCCCGCAGCAGCGGGATGCCCATCGCGCGGAAATAGCCCGCGCTCACGACGCGGAACCCGGCAGCCCCGACCCGCTCACGGTCCGTAAGGTCCAGACGCTGGAAATCCTCGAGGCTCTGGATCTCGTCCGGCCCGTTCATCTCGATGAACAGGCCATCCGGGTAGAAGCCGGCGTTCCCCAGCGGGAGGGCGCTGGTGCTTCCCACCTCGACAACGCCGGGCAGCGACCGCAGCCGCGCCATCAACTCCTCCCGGAACGCCGCCTGGCGCCGGCCTTCGTCCCAGTCGGTGATCGCCGGAAGCGCGACGTCCAGGATCAGTGCCCGTTCCGTGCGGTAGCCCGGATCCACCGCGAGCACACGGGCAAAGCTGCGGGCCAGCAGCGCGGCACCCGCGAGCAGCACCAGCGTCGTCGCGATCTGGACGATGACGAGCCCGTTGCGCACCCTCTGGCCACGCCGGCCGCTTGCGAGCGTCCGCTGCGCCTCCATCAACGCGCCATGGATCTCCCGCCCCGCAGCACGCAGACTCGTCAGGGCCGCGAGCACAAGCGTGCACACCAGCACCGCTCCCATCGCGAACGACAGCGCCGCCCAGCTCACGTCGATCTCGCGTGCGCGCGGCAGGTTGCCCGGCTCGAACGCCAGCAGAGCCGCGACGCCGCCATGGGCGATCAGCACGCCCAGCACTCCGCCAGCAGCGCAGAGCACCAGCGACTCGGCGGCGATCTGCCGTACGATCCGGCCGCGCCCGGCGCCGAGCGCGAGCCGCACGGCCAGCTCACGCTCCCGGCTCGTCGTTCGGGCCAGTAGCAGGTTCGAGACGTTGGCGCATGCGATCAGCAGCAGCAGCGCCGCGGCACCGAACAGGATCAGGAGCGGTCTGCGTACGCCGCCCGTCACCACATCCTGGAGCCGGGTCGCCGTCGCATCCGACATCATCGTCTCCGACCCGTAGCGTTCCTTCAGCTCCCGCGCGACCCGGCTCAGCTCGGCTCGCGCGCGATCGAGGCCGACACCAGCGGCGAGACGCCCGATCGCACGGTAGTTGTGCGCCGTCCGGCTCTCCGTGGCGGGATCGTGCGACAACGGCACCAGCACCTCCACGCCCGCGGGATAGTCGAACTCCGGCGGCAGCACACCCACGACGGGGTAGGAGGACGGCCCCACACGCAGCGCCTTGCCCGAGAGGTCGGGATCACCGCCGAACCAGCGCTGCCAGTAGGCATGACTGACGATGGCCGCCGGCGCGCCCCCCGGTCTTGCCTCCTCCTCCAGGAATCCGCGACCGACGACGGGACGCACGCCCAGCACATCGAGGAACTGCTCCGACACGAACAGGACGTTCGCCCGGTGCGGCCGGCCGTCCGCCAACACCGACATAGGCGTCCCGCCCTCGTAGATCGCCAGCGCATCGAAGCTCCGGCTCCGCTCGCGCAGGTCCTGGAAGTTCGGGCCCGATATGTTGGCGGCGGGTCGCCCCTCCGCGTTGACCTGCCGTACCCACACGATGCGCTCCGCCTCCGGGTACGGCAGCGGCCGCAGCAGCACGGCGTTCACCACACTGAACACGGCCGTCGCCGCGCCCAGCCCCACGCCCAGCGTCGCGATGGAAACGGCGGCGAACCCCGGCGCGTTCCGCAGCGCGTGGACGGCATAGCGCAGGTCCCGACCCAAGTCCTCCAGCCACGCCATGCGCAGAGTTCCCATTGCGGTCTCCACGGTTGAAGCACTCGTCCGCGTAAGACTACGAGTACGGGTGCCTGCGTGCTTCGACCGTTGGGCGGATTCCCTCCGCAGAACCGCCGGCCCTACTGGCCGGCCGGCACGCCCGCGGTGTCTTCGACAGCGCTGGCAGCGGTGTCGGGGGCAGCATCGGCTGTGGTGTCGGCTGCAACGTCCGCAGCGGTGTCGGCGCCGAGGCGGACGGGGCGGACGGGGCGCGCGGGTCCGTTGCGGAGGGGAGCCCGGCAGCGGCTCGCCGGCGCGCTGCCGACGAGGAAGTACTCGGTGCGGAGCTCGCGGGCGGGGGCGCAGTCGGGGGAGTACGCGTTGCCGTCCTCGTCGATGCGGCGCACGACGATGCCGGGAGGCGGCCGCCACGGCTTCTCATCCGGGGGCGCGACGCGGCGCATGATCCGGCCCCACAGCGGCGCGACGATGCGCTCGCTGGAGGCGTCGGGCCCGACGCTGCGCGGCAGGTCGAGGCCGATCCAGATGCCGGTGACGATGGACGGCGTGTAGCCGATGAACCAGAGGTCGGTCGCGTTGTTCGATGTCCCGGTCTTGCCGGCGGCGGGGCCGCGGAAGCCGACGGCGCGGACTGCCTTGCCGGTGCCGCGGTCCACGACATCGCGCATGATGTCCGTGACGAGATAGGCGATGCGCGGATCGAGGACTCGGCGCCCGCGAGGCCGACGTTGCCAGACGACGCGCCCGTGGCGGTCTTCGACGCGAACGACCAGCCGTGGCGTGGGGAGGCGGCCGAGGGTGGCGAAGGCCGCGTACGCTGTGGTCATGTCGAGGAGGCTGACCTCGGCGGTGCCGAGTGCGAGGGCGGGGACGCGGGGAAACCGGCGGCGGAGGCCCAGCCGACGGGCGAGGTCGATGACGTGGTCGAGGCCGACGTCCTCGGCGAGCCGCACGGTCGCGACGTTGCTGGAGACGACCAGCGCGTCGCGGAGGGAGATCGAGTCCGCGTACCGGTCGTCCATGTTGCGTGGTGCCCAGACCTCGCCGTTGATGGTGCGGCGGAGCGGACGGTCGTCCAGCCGGTCGAGAGGCGTGTGGCCGTTGGCGAGGGCGGCCGCGTAGACGATCGGCTTGAAGGTGCTGGCGGGCTGGCGCTCGGCGAGGGTGGCCCGGTTGTAGCGCGAGTCGGAGAAGTCGCGGCCGCCGATCATGGCGAGGACGTCGCCGGTCGCGGCGTCGAGCATGACGAGGGCGCCCTGGAGATAGGCGGTGCCGGCGGGGCTCACAAGGTCCGCGTCGGGCCGATAGACCGGGTGGTCGTAGGGGCCGAAACGGCCGGCCTCGACGGCCTGGAGCTGCGCTTCGAGCTCGGCCTCGGCGATCGCCTGGGCATCGGCGTCGAGCGTCGTGTGGATGACGAACCCGCCCGTGTACAGCGCCTCGCCGAGTTCCCTCTCCATCAGACGGCGGACCTCCGCGATGAAGTACGGCGCTCGGCGGCCCTCGCGGAGGGTGCTGTGGCCGGTGATGAGCCGCGCGGTGTCGGCCGCGGCGAACTCGCCGGGCGTGACCACGCCCTGGGAGAGCATGAGCTCGAGCACGACCCGGCGGCGCCGTATGCAGGAGCGGGGGTTGGTGCGAGGGTTCAAGATGTATGGGTTGGAGATCATGCCGGCCAGCAGCGCCGCCTCCGAGAGCGTCAGCTCCCGCGCACCCTTGCCGAAGTACTCGCGGGCGGCCGCCTCGATCCCCCAGGCGCCGCTGCCGAAGTAGATCCGGTTGAGATAGAGCTCGAGGATCTCCCGCTTGCTGTAGCGGGCTTCGATCTCGCGGGCGACACGCATCTCCGCGAGCTTGCGCAGGAGGCTGCGTTCCGCGTACGGGAGGCGCTCGGGGAAGACGTTGCGCGCGAGCTGCATGGTGATCGTGCTGAAGCCCTCACGGATCCTCCCCGCGCGGAGGTTGGCGAGCGCCGCGCCGCCGATGCGCCGCCAGTCGATGCCGCCGTGCGTCCAGAAGCGGCGGTCCTCGACGGCGATGAACGCAGCGGGCACGTAGGGCGGCAGCGAGTCGAGCGGGATGATGACGCGCTCGCTCCGGTGGAGGCGGGCCACCTCCCTGCCCCGGCGGTCCAGGACGATGGCGCCCCGGTCGTGAGCCAGCTCTTCGAGCACCCGGACATCCGGGCAGCCCCGCAGGCCGCACCGCTGCCACAGCGCCCACACTGCCCCCGCCGCCAGCGCCGGCAGCACCACTGCGATCGCGAGCAGCCCGCGCCTGGCTCCCCACATCCGTCCGTCCCCGGTGCGCCGTCATCCCGCCCCGGGGCCGCCGCGGCAATGCCAGTGCCAGCCGGTCCGCGCATGCTCGGGGGCTTTGGCGGACGTCGTCACGTCCTCGACCCCAGCGAAACCAGTCTGCGCATGCTCCGGCGCTTTTCCCCGTATCCGCGCGTGCCCCCGGATGCACCGCGCCCTCCGCGCAGGCCGGGAGCGCGGAGGGCGCCGGGCTGCCAGGGGGGAGAGGGGCCCTCGTCCTGGCCCTTCACTCCACCCGGATCGCCTCGACCGGATCCACGCGCACGGCCCGCCGCGCCGGCAGGAGCGAGGCGAGCAGCGCGATCGCGATGAGCAAGGCCGGCGCGAGGGCGTACGCGACCGGGTCCCGCGGACTCACGCCGTAGACCATCCCTGCGAGCACGCGCGTCAGCATCCACGCTCCCAGCAGTCCCGCCGCGGCGCCCGCCACGGCGAGCGCCGCGCCTTCACGCAGCACCAGCCGCAGCACGTCCTTCGTCCGCGCCCCCATCGCCATGCGGATCCCGATCTCGCGCGTGCGCTGCGCAACGCTGAACGCCACCACGGCGTACACGCCGATGCCCGCGAGCAGCACCGCGAGCGCGCCGAACACGGCGATCAGCGTCGTCGTGGCGCGGCGCGGCGCGATCGCGTTCGCGATCACCTGCTCCATCGTCCGGACGTTGTAGACGGCCTGCGAGGGGTCGACCGCGCGCACCGCATCGCGCAGATGCCGCATGAGCGCGGCTTCCGGGAGAGTGCCGCGCGCGACGATCGCCGCGTACGATGGCGCGCGCTCTGCCAGCGACAGGTACATCTGTGGGATGACCTCGGGATCGTCGAGCGCCCCCGCGCGCACGTTGCCGGCGACGCCCACGACCGTGCGAGGCAGCTCGTCGGCGATCACGAGCCCCTGCCCCACCGGGTCCTCACCCGGCCAGAGCTGCTCCGCCAGCGCCTCATCGATCACCACTTCGCCCGGCCCCGCCGAATCCACGGCGGGCGCGAGCGTGCGGCCCCGCAGCAGCGGGATGCCCAGCGCGCGGAAGTAGTCCGGCGTGATCGTCACGTAATGGGCGAACACGAGCTCGTCGCGCGAGGGCGCCGGTTTCCCCGCGGCACGCACGGACAGAGAGACCCCCTGACGCCCCTTCAGCGGCAACTCGCTTACCACGGCGGCGGCCGCGATGCCCGGCGTCGCGTACAGCCGCTCGAGCACGTCCTCGAAGAACGCGCGGCGCGCCGCGAGGTTGCCGTACGTCGCCCTGGCCAGCGTCAGCTCGAGGGTCGCGACGCGCTCCGGACGCACGCCGGGGTCCGTTGCGAGCAGGGCGAGGAAGCTGCGGAGCATGACGCCGGCGCCGATCAGCAGCACCAGCGCGAGCGCCAGCTCGGCAGTGACGAGGACACGTCTCAGCCGCGCCGCGCCGCGGGCCGTCGCCCCCACCGGGCCGCCCGGCTTGATCGCCTCGATCGCATCCGCGCGGAACGCGCCCAGGCCGGGCCATACGCCGGATACGATCCCCGCGAGCACCCCGATGACGAGGGCGAACGCGAGGACTCGGGCGTCCACCCGCGGCGGGGCGATGCCGACGAGACCGGCGGGGAGCAGTGCATCCAGCGCACCGACGGCGGCGTGGGCGATCACGACGCCGAGCGCGGCGCCGGCCAGCGAGAGCACGAGCGCTTCGACGAGGAGTTGCCGCAGGATCCGGCCCGGCGTCGCGCCCAGCGCCGAGCGCACCGCGACCTCGCGGCGCCGCGTCGCCGAACGGGAGAGCAACAGGGTCGCGACGTTCGCGCACGCGATCAACAGCATCAACGCCGTCGCGCCCATGAGGACGAGCAACGCCGTGCGGCGCTGGCCCACGAGGACGTCGCGCAGCGGACGCACCAGCTCCGCCGCCGTGACCTGCCCGTCCGAACCGCTGCCCGCAGGGCGCGCCTCGCGGTACGCGTTCACCAGCGCGAGCAGCCGCTGGCCCGCCTGCTCGCGGGTCACACCCGGAGCCAGCCGCGCGATCACGCTCGACGGCAGGTACATGCGGAACGGCTCGAAGTCGGCGAGCGTGAACGGCACCGGGAGCGGCGTCCACAGCTCCGTCTCGGCGGGGAACGCGAAGCCGCGCGGCATCACGCCGATGACGCGGTACTGCACGCCGTTCAGCCCGATCGTACGCTCGAGCACGCCCGGATCGGCGCCGAACTGCCGCAGCCATAGCCCGTGCGAGAGGATCGCCACCGGCGGCGCTCCCGGCTCCCCTTCCTCCGGCGTGAACGGCCGGCCGAGCGCGGGACGCACGCCCAGCGTCGAGAAGAAGCTCGGCGTGACCAGCGTGACGTTCACACGCACGGGGCTGCCCGCCCCCGTCAGGTTCAGGCTGCCGGGCGCATACGCCGCGTACCCGGAGAAGACGGCGCGCATCGAGTCGAGGTCCGTCAGGGCCGGAGCGCTCCTGGGGTACGACTCGCCGTCGGGGCTCCGGAACGGCACCTCCAACCCGTCCAGCATGACGAGCTGCTCGTCGTGCTCGAACGGCAACGGCCGCAGCAGCACCGCATCCACCACGCTGAACATGGCTGTCGTCGCGCCGATGCCCAGCGCCAGCACCGCGACGACCGCAGCGGAGAACCCCGGCTCCTGCCACAGCTTCCGCACGCCGTAGCGCACGTCCTGGAGCAAATCGCCGGCGGCACGCACGCGCGCCGCGCGCTTCTGCTTCTTCCGGTCGTGGCGGCGCAGCCACGCGCGCACCGCATCGAGGTCGCCCAGCCGCTCCAGCGCCCTCCGCCTCGCCTCCTCCGGCGCGAAACCCGCGGCGAGGTACTCCTGCTCCCGCATCTCGAGGTGGAAGCGCAGCTCGTCCTCGATGTCCGCGTCGGGATCAGGGCCCCAGAGCCGCAGGTAGCGGCGCCAGCGCGGCGTCTCAGCCATCGTCGCCCTCCTCAACCGATCGCCGGATCGGCGCGCAGCACGCGCGTCACCGCTTCCGCGAAGCGCAGCCACACCGCCGCGTCCTCGCGCAGATGCTGGCGGCCCGCTGGCGTCAACGCGTAGTAGCGCGCCCGACGGTTGTTCTCCGACAGCCCCCAGCGCGATGTGATCAGCCCTCGGTCCTCGAGCCGCCGCAGCGCCGGGTACAGCGAGCCCTCCTGGATCGCCAGCACGTCTCCCGTCGCCCGCTCGATCCAGCGGGCGATGCCGTAGCCGTGTAGCTCCTGCCCGGCCAGCGCTTTCAGGATCAGCAGACCGAGCGTGCCCTGGAGCAGGTCGCCACTGGAGCGTGACACGGATGGCCTCCCTCGGTTTCCAGTGGGGGCGAGCTGCGGGATCGGTGGGGCCAATATGCGGGGCTACCCATAGTCTTGCAAGGGGACGGATCGGGCCCCGGTGGTGGGAGACGGCGCGGGGGACCGCGCGCGTGGATCGGGTCGGGCTCGCCGGGCCGTCCGATCAGCGTCCGCCGCGGCTCCTCTCGAATCGGGCGATCCGCCAGTCGCCGTCCGCCGTCCGCACCACGGTCGTTCTGACGGGTTCGCGGTGCGCCGCGCCGCCCCGCCCTGCTTCCACGCTCGTCACGTAGACGACGTCGCCCGTCACCTCCACGGTGTCCGGTCGCACGCGCCGCACGTCACGCACCTCGATGCGGTCCGGCCACGGACTCGACACGTCACGCCCCGGCGCGGTGCTCGGGTCCGCGAGCCATGACTCGAGGAGCTCGGGCGTGACGAGAGGCGCGTACTCCGCGCGGATCTGCTCCCGGAGCGTGGCGGCCGGCGCGAGGAGCGAGACGCGGGCGAGGCGCTGGCCGAAGCGCCGGACGAGGTCGGCGGCGTGCGCGGCAAGCTCATCCCCGTCGTCGCCCCCGGCGGCGCTGCCGCTCTCCCCAGCGCCGCCGGCCGCACCTGCGGGATCCCTCCTCCTGGCGTCACCGCCACCCCCCGTTTCCGCGCCCGGTGCCGGAGATCCGGCGCACGGCTGCATGTCCGCAGAGGCGATGTGCCAGCGTCGTTGCTCCGCGGTTGCGCCCGGGACGACGGCGCGGCGCAGCGTGTATGTCCCGCGGAAGCACTGCGTGGCGCCACCGGTGGTGGTCGCGTGGACCTCGACGGGCACGCTCACGTAGCGCGAGCCCGCGGCGCCCTCGACGCGACCGGGTGCACCGACCGTCGCGGTCACGGCTGCGGTCTGCGCGAAACCGGCGCGGAACTGTTCGAAGCTCTTCCCGCTCGCGGCGCCGCCGTCGCCCCAGAGGCGGTACGCGCGCGCGTAGTCCCGCGCCGCGATGGCGGCGTAATACTCACGGACCACGGCCGCAGCGGCCTCGCCGCCGTCGTCATCGGACGGGTCCGCGGGTGGCTGCGGCTCGCCGGCCGTTGGATCGGCGACGGCGGCTCCTGCGGTGATCTCGACTTCCCCCGCGGCACCAGCTGCCGGCGCGGACTCGTGCTCGCCGGTGCAGGCGGCCGCGAGCAGGAGGAGGATCGGCGCAAAGCGGTTCATGGGTGCGGCACGTGCGGTGCGGCGTGGATGCCGCCCTGTCTTCGAGCGCACGAATCCTCGATGCGCGTTCCGATCGTGGCGCGCTCGAGGCCGTGGACAGGCCATCGGGCCGATGCATGCTGCGGGCCGGCGCCGACTCCACACGACCCCGTCCCCGCGCTCCCCCTCTGACCGGGCGCGGCTGCGGCGGGTTGGGCCAACTGCGGAGTGCGCATACCTGCTCCGTGCACGGGAACCATGAGCCGCCGTGAGTCGCCGTTCTCTCCCCCACCTCGCCCTCGCCCTCGCGATCGCCCACGCCGCTCTGTGGCTGGGTGACCGCTCCGACCAGGAGATCGACGACGGCTACCGGTCGCCGCTCGAACGGCTCGAGGCGGTGGACCGCGCGCGTGGAGCTCGGCGTCGGCAACCCGGTGCGGCGCGCCAGGGCTTCCCGGTGCTGCCGTCGCCCCGCTGTGCGGGCCAATCTGGCCCGTGCCCGGCGAGTGGCTCGCCTGGTTGCCCGGGGCGAGCCGCCCTGCGTTTTCGCCCCGGCACTCCGTTGTAGTCGTTTTCCCGACCGGCGTCAGCGCTTTCCCGGTTGATAGGCCCGTCCCGGCTGTTTAGTTGTTTGCCGGTCGCGCGATCCATGCGCGGCGCCGCCGCCGAGGAGCAGATCGCGCTGTAGCGATAGATCGAGAACCGACACGGAGGGGTGCCATCATGACAGTGTTGCGGAAGGCGAATCCGACGAGGCGTGGGATGCGCGCGGCGGCAGCAGCCCGTGACGGGGGCCGGACCCTCGTGCTCCTCGGTTTCTCGCTCGTGTTGATCGCCACGGCCGGCTGCGGCACCGGGGCGTCGGACGCCGACGGGACGGTCGCGCTCAAGGGTTCGCGTCCGCCCGACGTGTCGCCGCTCTTCCAGCCGCTTCCCGCGACGGCGGAGCATCCGCCGGACAACCCGGGCACGCCGGAGCGCATTGATCTCGGGCACAAGCTGTTCTTCGAGCCGAAGCTCTCGCGTTCGGGCGTCATTTCGTGCAACACCTGTCACGTGGTCGGCGCGGCCGGCGTGGATGCGCGCCCGGTGGCGATCGGCGAGGGCGCCCGCGAGGGCCCGCGGAACAGCCCGACCGTCTTCAATGCGGCGTTCCTCGCCGCGCAATTCTGGGACGGCCGGGCGCCGACGCTGGAGGAGCAGGCCAAGGGGCCGATCCAGGCGCACGTGGAGATGGACCTCACGCCCGAAGAGGCGGTGCAGCGGCTGCGTGAGACCGGGTACGAGCCGCTTTTCCGGGCGGCGTTCCCCGACGAGGAGGACCCGCTCACCTTCGACAACATCGCGAAGGCGATTGCTGCGTTCGAGCGGACGCTGATCACGCCGGGCTCGCCGTTCGACCGCTACCTCGAGGGGGACACCGCAGCGCTCACCCCGTTGCAGAAGCGCGGGCTCCAGATCTTCCAGGAAGCGGGCTGCGTCGGCTGCCACAACGGCGTGCTGCTCGGAGGGAACGGGTATGCGGCGTTCACGCACGTCGCGGGGTCGGAGGACATCGGCCGCGCTGCGGTGACGGGCAGGGAGGAGGACCGCTACGTGTTCCGTATCGCGCCGCTGCGCAACGTGGCGCTCACCGCGCCGTACTTCCACGACGGCAGCGCCGCGACGTTGCACGAGGCGGTGTCCATCATGGGCTGGGTGCAGCTCAAGCGCCGCTTCAGCGAGGAGGAGGTGGATGCGCTCGTGGCGTTCCTCGAGTCGCTCACGGGCGAGTTCCCGCTGATCCCGCACCCGCAGCTCCCACGGGCAGTGCCATCGAGGCGCAACGCCGCCTCGACCGAGTAGCGCGGCGGGGGGCGTGGAGAGCGGGCGGCTCCCCGTTCCGGGGCGCGGCGCCGGCCGCGCGGCAGCGGGCTGGCGCCGCGCCCGCGCGTTCCAGCCGCACCGCGCACCCGGCCGTGTGCGTCGAGCCGCCGACGGCGCCCGACCTTCACTTCGCCAGGGCCGCAGCCAGTCGGACGAGCCCCTCCTCGAGCACGGCGGTGTCCATCCCGAAGCCGATGCGGAACCAGGTCGGCATGCCGAAGAAGCGGCCGGGCGCGACCGTCGTGTCGTAGCGCGTCTCGAGCCTCTCGACCAGCTCGTCCACCGACCCATCACGCAGGTGGACGAAGCCGACGGCGCCCGCGACGGGCCGCACCCACGAGAGTCGCTCGTGCGCACGGACGAAGCGGTCCACCAGATCCCGGTTCCGCCCCACCAGTGCCTGCAGCGGCGCGAGCAGCCGGGAGGCGCGGTCGAGCGCCTTGGCCGCGAGCCGCTGCGTGGGCTGAGCGATGTGCCCGCTGAACAGGTCCTGGACCCGCCGGATCCGTTGGGCCACGTCCGGCGGCGCGAGGACCCACCCCGCGCGTAGCCAGTCCAGGCCGTACGCCTTGGTGAGACTTCCCGTCGCGATGAACGGGGCGCCCAGCCGCGCGGCACTGGGCATGCCGTCGTCGTGCAGCCACTCGAGGTAGACCTCATCCACCAGCACGTGGATGCCGCGCTCCGCGGCCAGCGCTCCGAGCGCGCGCAGCTCGGACTCACCCGTCAGCGCACCGGTGGGGTTGTGCAGGTTGGACAGCACCACCATGCGCGTGCGCGGCGTGAGCACGGCGGCGATGCGCTCCGCATCCAACCGCCAGCCGTCCTCGGGTGCGCGGCTGAAGCCCCGCACCACCGCGCCGAGGTAGCGCGGCACGGCGGCCAGCGGCTCGTACGACGGCTGCTCCACGAGCACGTCGTCGCCGGGCTCGAGCAGGGCGGCGAAGACGAGGTGGTTGGCCATCGAGCAGCCGTGCGCGAGCACGACCTGCGACTCGGCTACGCCGTAACGCCGCGCGATGCGCGCGATCAGCGGCGGCCAGCCCTCCGGGTACGCGCCGCCGAGCGTGAAGTCGTCGAGCGTCGGCTCGAGCAGCTCCGCGGGGCAGGGACGCACGCCGCTCGCGGCGAGGTTGTATCGTATCCCGAGTCGTGACTTGGCCCACGCAATGTAAGGACTGCCCTTCACACCAGTCTCCTCCGCCAGAACAGGAACACCGGCACGCCCGCGCCAATGAGCAGGCTGCCGAGCACTGCGTTCACCGGGTTGGACGCGATCGAGCCGATGACGACGATGCCCGCCACGAGCACGAAGCACGCGGGCAGCCACGGGTAGCCGAACGTGCGGAACGGCGCCTCGCCCGCCGTGGCAACGCCCGCTTCGGGCGTCGCGCCGTCCGCTGTGCCCGCCGCGCCGTCACCCCTCCCTTCACGCGCGCGATACACGAACAGCGTCACGACGACGAGGCCGAAGAAGATCCAGTCGCCGAACACGACCCAGTCCAGGAGCTGGCCGTAGGTGCCGGAGAGGAGCAGCACCACCGCCCACGCCGACTGGAACACGATCGCGCCCGCAGGGGTGCGGTAGCGCGGATGCAGGCGCGCGGCCCAGCGGAAGAAGAGCCCGTCGTCGGCCATGGCCTGATAGACCCGCGGCGCGGCGAGGATCGAGAGGTTCAGGAACCCGAACGTCGAGAGCACGATGCCCGCCGCGATGAACGTGCCGCCCGCAGGGCCGAGCAACGCGCGCATCGTGTCCGACGCCGGCGCCGCGCTCGCCGCGAGCCCGGCCGCGCCCAGTGTCGTGACGTACGCGAGGTTGGCGAGCAGGTACGTCGCCACCACGATCCCGACGCCGAGCAACAGCGCACGCGGCACGTTGCGCTGCGGCTCGCGGATCTCGCCCGCCACGAAGTTCGCGTTCTGCCACCCGCCGAACGCGAAGAGCACCGGGATCAGCGCTGCGCCCAGCGCGACGGCGACATCGGCAACGCCGTGCAGCGCCGGGCCGGGCGCCTCGGTGGCTCCACTCGCTTCGGTCCCGCGCGTTGCCAGCGTGAGGCCGGCCAGGATCAGTCCGCCGAGGGCGACGAGCTTGAGGACGGTGAAAATGTTCTGGGTCGTCGCGCCGGGCCGGATCCCCACGTAGTTGATCACGGTGAGGACGGCGATCGCCGCGATCGCGAGCGGCTTGACCATTGCCGCGGGCAGACCGGCCAGGTCCGCGGCGTAGGAGGCGAACGTCATTCCCACCGCGGCGATGCCGCCGCTGTTGATGACGAGCAGCAGCGTCCAGCCGTAGAGGAAGGCCGGAAGCGGCCCCAGTGTCTCCCGCAGGTAGACGTAGCCGCCGCCGGCCTCAGGGCGGCGCGCACCGAGCTCTGCGAAGCACAGCGCGCCGAGCAGCGCGACCACGCCGCCGAGCGCCCACGCCGCGAGGATCAACCCCGGCGATCCGACGCGCTGCGCGACGATCGCAGGGTTCAGGAAGATGCCCGCCCCGATGATGCCGCCGACGACCACCATCGTGCCGTCGAACAGGCCGAGCCGGCGGGCATAGGTCGTGGGCACGCGCGGCGCCGTCGTCGTCATCGCCACGACTCGAGCTGAGGGTGAACCTGGCCGGCACCCCGGTGCCGTGGGAGGTACTCCGACTACTGGCGATCCACAACCTGCGCGGCCGGGACGTTCCGGTGTCGCGTCACGCACCACACGATCCGCTCACGGCCGGCGCTGTCCCGTTGCGGCATCGTTCGGCCTACCGCCCCCCTGATCTGCAGACTGGCCGCGCGGTCGTCCCCAGTAACACCTTAGATCGGGTGTGCGGCATCCCGCAACCTTGACGCGCGTTGATCATCCGGCCGGCTCGGTCCTTCCGCCCGGCCCCACGCCCCTCTAGATTCGCCGCGTTTCGCCGCCCGCACCGATGGCGTCCTTCACCAGGAGGAGAACCATGCAGTGGACGATCAGCCGTGTGGCGACGGGGATCGCGGCCGCGGCGCTCCTCGTTGCGACCGCGCCGGCCGCGGCCCAGCACGGCGGGCACGGAGCACACGGCCCCGCGATGCCGACGTCCGGCTTCCGCGCCGAGCTCATCCGTGACATCGAGCAGCTCGAGACGAAGTACCTCGGGCTGGCGGATGCAATGATCGGCAAGTACGAGTGGCGGCCGGGCGAGGGTGTGCGATCGGTGAGCGAAGTGTTCATGCACGTCGTCGCCTCGAACTTCATGATCCCGATCGCGCTGGGCCACCAGCCGCCCCGGGCGTACCGTGGCGCCGATCAGCGGGAGACCATGTCCGAGCTGAACGCGCTCGAGCAGGTCACCGACCCGGAACGAGTAAAGGCCGAGCTGCGCCACGCATTCATGCACGCGAAGCATGCCGTCGCGGGCGTCCAGGACAGCGAGCTGGATGACACGATCCGGCTGTTCGGCGGAGAGGTCACCAAGCGTGCCGCCCTCCACCTGCTCGTCGCCCACATGCACGAGCACCTCGGCCAGGCCATCGCCTACGCGCGCATCAACGGCGTGGTTCCGCCGTGGAACGCGAGGACGGGGAACTGAGGGCCGCACACGCCCGGACGCCGGCCCGCGACACGCAGACCCCCCACCGCCGTTCCGCGGGGTGCTCCCATGGCTGCGATGCTCCCGGACGACCTCGTCACGCGCTCCGCGCGCCGGAGCGGCAACGGCGCCGGAGCCGGCCGCCCCCTTGCCCTGCGCGTCGTCACACAGCGAGTTTGCCTCACGGTCCACAGCCGATCCGCAGGGGCTCTCTCCGGACCCACTCCCATGGCGCACGACATCGTGGCGCGACGTTCGTCGCGCGGCTCCTGCATCGCCCTC